>CAZIVM010000047.1:0-15250 GCA_964542845.1 uncultured Victivallales bacterium | reverse complement strand
GCTGAATAACGCGCTTCGGAAGGTTCAATCAATGGAATCAACGGCAACGATAAAAAACGCAATATAAAAATAGATGCAGTAACAACTAAAAGATATTTCGTGACGGTAAGAAAATTTTTGTGCATTTTATACTCCAGTATTTTTGATAATACTATAATATAGATGTATTTGAAAATTTCTCAATCTCTAAACCATAAATTTATGTCATTTTGTTGTATTTATTTCTTAAATACATTGCATTCGTTCAAAAACAATGTATATTATATTTGTTAACCCAAAGGAAGTTGGACATGAAAATCTTTGCTATTATTCTCTTTTTTGTCACATCGTTTAATATATTCCTCTACGCCCATGAGCCTCAAGGCGTTGCTATCGACCTATTTCAAAATTCAGATACCGAAATTACATTTGAATCCGAAGAAGCCAAAATCGCTTATGAAGAATCACTCAAACTCAAAAACATGGATCAGAAAGCAACTTATCTGCTTCATTTTTTAATGACCGCGCCCTCTTTAAGCGTTGAGGATAAAGATATTTTACAAAAAAAAGCGGCTCAATATTTACTAGCATCGGTTCAACGTCGTTATCGTACACAAAAAAGTAAAGACTTTAATCTTTACATCGAATACGTTCAAAATGAATATGCGCCACTTTTAGGCAAACATTATCAAGCCCTTATTTATCCTCAACTCGAAACTTATCAAGTTAACTTCTCTGAAAATCAAACCATAAACCCTCAACAACTTATATTTACTCAAATACAAAAAAAACTTTTAGCTCATCCGCCACAACTTCTCACGGATTCAGAACTCACTTACTTTGAATCAGAACAACTCTCAAAATATCCGCAAAACAAACAACAATATGTGCGTCAATTCTTGATTGCAAATTATATTTTAATTGGTCGTGACGACAAAGCAGAGCTCCTCGATAAAGAACTTTATGAAACCGTTGAAAGCGAGGTCAATACCGATTGCTCAAAATGCAAGGGGGATGGCGCGCTAAACTGCCCCAAATGCAACGCAACCCCCGCCCCCGTACAAAACAGATATTATGGTGCCCCTCCACCATTACCGGCAGGATGTAAAAATTGTGTCAGTGGAAAAATTATATGTCCAGATTGCGTCGATGGAAAAGTCCGCCCCGAGCCCAAACTCCGTGAAATTTTTAATGCGGGGCTTAAAGCACTCAAAAAGAGCTGAAAGAGACACCATGAAATTTATTATTTTTCTTTTTGTTATCACTGGATTTTTAGGGGTAAACGTCAATGTCATTTATGCGCAAGATTCGATTCGACTTCCTTTGCAAATGATCCCAAGAGATGAACTCAATAAAGTCAATGAACATGTTAAATTTGATGCGAATGGCAAAGCGTCCTTTGATATTCATCTTGCCAATGGCAAGGGTCATTTTATCTGTTATGCTCAAAAGAATGCGCCCGTCTGGCCCGATTTAAATGGCGATAAACATAAAGATAGCGAAGAACTTTTTACACAAAAATACGCACAAGAATACACGATTGATGCGCTCATTTATCATCAACCCAAAAAAGTTTCCTTTACTATCGCCTATCCCATTGCGCAACAATTTGCCATAATCTACACAAGTGCTCTCTCCACAACTTTTGAAGGAACAACGCTCACTTTTTACGACAACAATTTCAATGGGGAATACGATGATGAATCCGACCAAATGCGCATAGGGAATACAACGCCACATGCGATTCCATTTTCATCGATCACCTATATCAATCAAAAATTTTATCAGCTCTCTTTTGACAAAAAAACTTGTGAACTCATTATTGCGCCATACTCATTTGATGAAGGCGTGAAGGTTGATTTTGTAATGGAAAACCCTCTATTGATGGGATCACTAAGTTTAGTTTCAGAAGAAGCCACTTTTACGCTTTCTATTCCAAGCAAACATTTCATCCCCAAAGGCGAATATCAAGTTTATGATGCCACAATTGCATTTGCAAAAGATTCAACACAACGTTATTATCGTGCAGCGCGTAATCATTTTATTTCATTCACGAGCGATACACAAATCTTTTTTGATAAACCCAAAGAAATTGATTGTAACTTAGAAAAAATGCGTGGGCAAATTCTTGTAACATCCCCAGCAATAATGATGGAATCAGAAATCAGTTTTGCTACGAATGTCATCGGGTTAACTTATCCCAAAGGACACGAACATTATCCGATTTTATATATGGTGAATTCCGAGCATGAACGTTTGCGCGTGGGGCAACTCGTCCCTGGATGAAAAGGGGCGTGTCAGGGCTTCGTGAAAGCGCCAAATCAATGGAAAGATAAGTCAAACTTAATACTTGAAATCGAATGTAATACTTTATTTTGGGGCAAGATTAAAACACAACACCCCCTCCCCTAACATCTGTTAATGAAACGACTCATCACTCTTATAATTTTAACAGCTATATGTATTATCGGATGTAATTATAAGATAACACCTACATGCAAATACTGTAATGATTCACAGAAAAATATAACGGATAGCGTCACATACAATATATATATTTGTAAAGAAATTAATAAGCATGATTACGATTTTTCGAATCAAACAACCTATTACAATCTCTATAAATTAGATCATCAGGGCCAGTTGCTCAAAATTACGACAGGAAACGCAGCCCAATTAACAGAGTTCTTAACCCGCAATTATCCCTTTATTCTCTGTAATTGCCCAGAAGAGATTCAACGCCTATGTTTTCTTTTCTGTGAACATGCATATCTTATTGAAAAAACGCAAATAATGCCTAATAGCGTTCTTTTGATTCAAAAACGTTTAGAAAAGCCAACTTCCTATTATTTAAATGGGATAAAATTATCCAAAGCGAACGTTGAACATGCGATCACAGAAATGAGTCATCCTACAATTTTATTAATTGACATCGAAGTTGCACCATTCAATGGAATGATTAATTCGCATCAATCTCTTTCAGAAGTTCTTGAAAATCATCTCAACTCGACCACGCTATCAGTGTTAAATGATTTATATAAGAAAAAACAATTAATCTATTCTGAAACAACTGATGGAACAAATCTTTATATATATTATAAATAAAGTGGCGAAAAAAATTGCGTAAAAAACAGCACCGTCATTGCTCCATGCTTGACAAACTCAAAAGGCGTGATATATTAACCTTAGAAAGTGAGTTTAACACTTAGGAGTCCTTGAGCTGTAAGGATTCTCTTTACTTATTTTAACGTATCTTATCCACTTGTTGTTGTTATCCCTGAGCATATTTTTAATTTACATTTTTTACATATATAAAAAATTGAACCATCGCCATTTTTCTCAAGCAACTCTATTTTCTGCATTCGTTTTTTACATTTAGGGCATTTTGGGCGCTTGTTTATCAAGATTAATAAAAAATAAGAAGCAAACCAAATCATAAATATTAATGCACCCACAGAAGGAAAGATAAATAAGAGTAATAGCATTAAAGGGATAGAAATGAGGAAAGAAAAGAATATAATTTTATATTTTATTTTATTTTGGGTCGACACATTATATTCAAATTGATAATCTGTTGAATAATCGTTTATATTGAGTTTTGCTGAGTTCATGCGAATAGAGTTCCATAGAAATTATTGAATACATCTGAAGTGAAGCCTTCATAGCAACGTTCAGTTTCTTTTCTTAATATATCACACCTTGGTGTTTTGTCAAGTCCTAAATGGATTGATATGAGTGTTTTTGGGTCTGTTTTTCTCAACCGTGCGTTTTACACGATTGAAACTTAGTTTATAGGACATCTTTAAGCGCGTAGGGAATAAAAATGTATCCAGGCACAAACATACTCAGCGCTGTCGAGACAACTGAAACAGGAATATCCACAACCATTAAGTCAAGCACTCCCACGGGAAATAGAATGTAATTTAGAAAACTACGTTCTGTGCGTATTTGAGGAAAACACATTCTCTCTCGCGAATGATCCCCACAACACCCGAAAGCGGAAACCCATGCAAAAAATATGGGTTGCGCTGTAAAACGAATCGCATCTGTAAGATTTGGAGCACCTTCGCAAATTTGAATATCATCATGCCACATAGGAGCAAAAGGTGAATTTTGTTCATCATACGAAAAGGAGTCATTTCTGATCAATTTAAACGCAAAAGGTTCGCTAATTTCACACCATACAAAAGAATGAAGCGGAGGGAGCGCGACGTACTCATCACGTCCAAAACTCCCATGCGAAGGGGTTGCTGCAAAATAACTCCAAGCGTGTCGACGTTTAAATGCAACTTCTTCAACGCAGATATAATATTTGCTATCGATCAAATACACGCAATGATCTTTAATATTATTGCAGTTGGGATAAACATGGATAGCGCCCACCTCAAAGATATTCGATGAGGTGGTAAAAATCCACATGCAACTCGTAAGAAAAAAGGGTAAAAGTGCTGAAATCAAAAAGAGTTTAACGTAGCGAGTCATGACTTATTTTTCTTGTTTTTCGAGTTGAACTTGAATTGAACGATTGGTGATTATTTTTTCAACCAACTGAATAAATTCGGCGCGTTCGCACTCAGGATCAGCGCCTTTAGCAGACTTCGCTTGTGCTAAAACGTCTTCTAATGTCATAGCGCCTTTAAAGGGTGAGTTGCGTAAAATTTGAGCCGTTTGTGCCACTGCACTTGCAAACCGAAAATCATCGCTCGTCTTTGAAATTGAATCGATAAAATTTGTTATAGGTGAAACAATTTGATGGCTCACGTCGTCATTGGGATGTTTGTAACGCACTTTAACAAACATAAACTCTTGGGATGAAGAAGCGGTTGTGGGTTGAGTGATGGTGTATCGATTTTTTTCGACTTTTACAGATGAGGAAGTTGAAGGAATCAATTCATATAAAGCGGTGACGGTATGCCCTGCCCCCATGTCGCCAGCATCTTTCGCATCGTTGACAAAATCTTCGGTCATGAGACGTCGATTTTCATACCCTACCAAACGATAGGAGTCGACTTTTTCAGGATTAAACTCCACTTGCAATTTTACATCTTTCGCCACAACCCAAAGCGTGGATCCAAACTCTTTAATCAATACTTTTTTGGCACTCATAATCTCATTAATATACGCATAATTTCCATTCCCGTGATTTGAAAGGAGTTCGAGCCTATCATCTTTGTAATTGCCCATACCATATCCGAGAACAGTCAAGTAAACGCCCGTTTTGCGCTTCTCTTTGATTTGTTGAATTAATGCCGATTGCGAACTCCCACCTATATTAAAATCGCCATCCGTAGCAATAATCACACGATTATTTGCTTTGGGATTAAAGTTTTTCAAGGCTTGTTCGTAGGCTAAATCGATACCTGCACTTCCATAGGTTCCACCCCCAGCACGTAGGTTTTCAATCGCCGTTTTAATCTCTTTTTTATTCATGCAAGACGTTGACGGCAAAACCAATTTTGTCCCTGATGCGTAGGTGACAATCGCCACTCGATCACAAGCTCGCATGTTGTCTACCAGCATACATAACGACGACTTCACAAGGGGGAGTCGGCTTTCATCCCACGCCATTGAACCCGATACATCAATCAAAAACACAAGATTAGAGGGTGGCAACGCATCGATAGGGATTTTTTTAGATTGTACGCCAATACGGGCTAATAGATGTTGTTGATTCCAAGGGCAAACACTCAATTCGGATGAAATGGCAATAGCATCGTTTCCTGTGGGTTGCGGATAGTGATATTGAAACGCATTGATATACTCTTCAGCGCGTATGCCGTACGCATCTGGAAGTTTACCTTCTTTAACAAAATATTTGAGTATATAGTAACTGGCCACATCGACATCTACAGAAAACGTTGAAAGTGGGGCACGCAATGGGGATGAGAAACCTGTTTCCTCAATATGTGCATAGGATTCCGTATTCCAATCGACACGTGAAGCATAAGGCGCATCGTTGTAAGAAAGCGCACACCCTGTATAAAAAAGCGAGGAAGCGATCGTTGTTAAAATTGCACATCCACACGCCAGTTTTTTAAAATTTGAGGTTTGATTTTTTTTCATTTTGAAGTCCTTTCTATTTGGGGAGTCATTCAAGCATTTGTTGCATGCTTACCCTTTTAGAGTAGGAGTCATTAAAAATTCGATATTCAACAGTGAAAAAAAAACGATTTTTTTAAAAATAGAGTATTAGAGGCTATTGTGTAGCACTCCGTTGATCCACATCGGCTTGCGCGCTACCCAACATCCCTAACTGAATTTCAGAAGGTGAAACTGAGGTTGAAGATTGTCCATTGACTGGCAAATTTTTCACCAATCGATATGAGCAAAACACGGCGATACCTCCTGCAATAATATCCGCTAACATGCGTGACCAAAAGAGTCCTTCTAAAGAATGCAGATAATACGCGATGAGTGCAAATGGAATCATTAACCCCACAATACGCAATGCATTTAAATAAGCAGAAACGCGAGGATGTCCACATCCTGTAAAGAAAAATCCCGCATAACGATGAATTTCAATCATGCAACCCCCCCACGGAATAATTTGCATACAAATTTTCATGATGCGTTGGACTTCGGGATCGGGTGTAAACATCGACACCAGAAAATCCGTGAATAGATAATAAACCACCGCCATAGCCAATAAATAAACGAACGCGAAAGTCATCGAGAAATGATGACACGCACGAATTCGATCATAAAGTTTTGCCCCATAATTCTGCCCCACCATCGGCATTAACGTAATCCCCAATGCCATCGGAAACACAAAGGCGGCCATTTCGAGTCGGCCTGATGCCGCCGTTGCCGCAACAGCCGCGTCACCAAACGTCGCCGTAATACGCGTAATAATCACAGAACCTATAGGCATCATCAACATCCCAATCGATGCTGGAATAGCAAACCGCACCATAACGCGCCATGCGGCACGAATTTGCGCCCATGGGAGTTTTTCAAAACGAATCAGTTGATGACGTCGATATAAAATCCAAACCAAAATAATTCCTGAGGCAAACTGCGAAATCACTGTTGCAATGGCCGCCCCCTCAATTCCCATCGCAGGCACACACATAAAGCCAAAAATGAAAATAGGATCCAAAATCACATTCAATACAAGCCCAGCCATCATCATGCCACTGGCCATTTTAGAATCGCCAACCGCAATTAATAGGTTGTTGCCCGACATCGTTAAAGCGGCCGTTGCGCTCCCTAAATACCATATATTCATATACCCTTTTACCGCATCTAACGTATTGCCTTTTGCACCAAACATCGTAAAAAGAGGATCAACCGTTAACAGCCCCGCAACGCCCACGGCAATCGCTGTCACCAAAATAAGGGCAAGCCCATAGGTCATTAACTTTGCTGCTTTAGGCTTACGATGAGAACCTATCGCATGAGCAGAAGGAGTCATAACCCCCACAGACAAACCATGAAATAAACACGCAATTAACATAATCATGGGGAACGTAAATCCCATAGCAGCAAGTGGCGTTTCGCCGAGTTGTCCCACAAAATAGGTATCAGCGATGTTATAACCTGACATTGCAAAAGTGCCTGGCACCATCGCTAACGCAGTTTTAAGCATGGTTTTCGCGATAGACCCCTGCGTGTAAACTGCACGATTTTCCATAAAATTAAATCTCTTTCGTTGTCGACTTCTTAAGTCGGTCTAAATGAACTTGTAAGAGAGAGAGTTCGGGAGGTGTGACCCCGTCAATACGCGAAGCTTGTGCTAACGTTGTGGGGCGCACTTTCATTAATTTTGCGCGTGATTCATTTTTGAGCCCTGAAAGATTTTCATAATCAAAATCATGCGGAATTTTCCAACTCTCCATTTGTTGAAGTTTGCGAATATGCGATTCTTCACGTTTAAGATATGCATCATAATGTACAGTAATAAGAATATAAGAAAGAACGCGATAGCATAAACGTTCATCTGCAAGAACCTTTTCACCTAAGAGCGTTTGAATTTCCTCAGGCATTGAAGCAACCCCTGCTTCGGGAATACGACCTTCGTAATTGCGCAACATGGCCCAAAGTTTGGGATTTGCACGCACAGAGGCCTCGACACGCGCCATCTCTTTTTTGCGTTCGGTGAATATCGCATAATCTGATTCTGAAAGCAAACCATGTTCATAAGCAAAATCACATAAACGCAAGTCGGCATTATCTTGACGTAATGAAAGACGATGCTCTGCGCGTGAAGTGAAAAGTCGGTAAGGTTCAATAATCTCTTTTGTGGATAAATCATCCGCCATCACGCCAATATAAGCTAAATCGCGCGGGAGTTCAACTACGGTTTTTCCTTGAGCCAAACGCGATGCGTTCATTCCAGCAATTAAGCCTTGTCCACCCGCTTCTTCATAGCCAGAGGTCCCATTGATCTGACCTGCCAAAAAGAGATTTTCATACGATTTGGTTTGGAACGTACGATAAATTTGATCAGGAAACACAAAGTCGTATTCGATCGCATAAGCGTAACGCGTAAACACCGCATTTTCGAGCCCAGGAATCGAGTGTATCATCTCACGTTGTACATCTGGAGGCAAACTCGTTGAAATACCATTAATATAATATTCACCCGTGTTTTCACCTTCGGGTTCAAGATGCAACAAATGGGTTTCATGATGCGGAAAACGAATCACTTTATCTTCAAAAGATGGACAATATCGTGCACCAATCCCCTCAATTTTACCTTGATACATGGGGGCTTGTTCGATATTGGCACGGACAACATCCGCTGTTTTCAAAGAGGAATGGACGCTATAGCATGGGAGAGATTGATGTCGCACTCGTGGAGAAATTTGCGCATCTGAGAAGTAGGAAAAACGTTCAATAGCCTCTTCGGAATGTTGAGGCGTCATTTGTGAAAAATCAATTGATTTTGCAAGCAAACGGGGCGGTGTTCCTGTTTTGAGTCGACCCAATCGTAAACCCAAATCATCGGTCAAAGATTGAGAAAGGATACTCCAGCCATCGCCGGCACGTCCCCCTTGAAAATTCATCATCCCATAATGGAGTTTACCGCGTAAAAAAGTCCCTGTACAGACCACAAAAGACTTTGCGCCAAAAATTTGTTTAAACTGATTTTCAACACCGATAATTTTACCATCTTCAAGAATAAAACGATCAATAGATGCTTGTAATATATCTAAATTTTCTTGTTGTTCGCAATAAAATTTCACAGCATGTTGATAGGCAAACTTGTCGCACTGTGCGCGAGGCGACCACACCGCAGGGCCTTTGGAACGATTTAACATGCGAAATTGTATCGAAGCCGCATCCGTCACACGCCCCATAATTCCACCAAGTGCATCAATTTCACGCACGACGTGTCCTTTAGCCACCCCACCGATAGCAGGATTGCACGACATCTGGGCGATATGATCCATATTCATCGTAAAAAGTAAGGTGCGTGACCCCGTACGTGCCGCAGCCAAAGCCGCTTCCGTACCCGCGTGTCCGCCCCCTATAACAATGACATCGTAGCTATCAGTGAATTTCATTTTGTCTCCCAGGTTCAACCACTTCCACTTGTGTTCCGCGTGAAGCTTTCAAAAACACAATATTCGATTCTTTGGCGAGGTTTTGTACAGTTTCAATGGCTTGAACAGAACTTTCAAACGAAGTTGCATCAACACAATTTAAGTTTTTTAACGCATGTTGAAAAGCCGAACCAATCCAAACCGTTTTGGCTTGTGGTAATTGTTCTTGAACTTGACGAATCACCGCTTCATGTGATGATTGTGTCGTTTCGCCCAATTCACGCATATCCCCAAGCACCAATAATAATTTTTCTTCTTGCGCAAACTCTGCTAACCATTCGATAGAGGCTCGCATGCTTTCAGGATTAGCATTGTAAGCATCGTTGACCCACGCCACGCCTTCGCGTTCGGTAATCAATGAACGCATTCCAGAAAGTACGGTGTGCGAAAGAGCATTCGCAATCGCAGGAAGCGTAAACCCTAATTGCTCTAAGACAGTCGCCACTGCTGCAGCGTTCATGGCTTGATGTTTTCCCGGAACGCTCCAATTCACTTCTGCCTCGGTCTGTGAAATGCGACTTCTCAAAATAAAGCGAGAACCGCGGAGATGTCCACCTTTCCAAATCACTTGCATCGCTGAAAATTCGCCTGAACCAAATTGATACACGGTGCCATGTTGAGCTGCTTCTAACAAATGATGAAGCCCTTCTGCTTTTTCTGGAACTACGCAAATTTTAGCACACGGATTTGCACTAAAAATGTGCGCTTTTTCGCGTGCAACTTCGCTTTGTGTTTTAAAGTATTCTAAATGGGATGCCCCGATACAGGTAATCAAAGCAGCATCCGGCAACGCCGTTTGCGCCAACACTTCGATTTCACCATGATGATTCGTCCCCATCTCAATCACGGCAAAACGATGATGAGAGGTTAAGTTTAACAAGTTGAGAGGTACCCCAATATGATTATTCAAGTTCGCCTGAGTCGCGAGGACTTTATCTTCACCTACCAAGGCGCATAAAGTGGCACGCAACATATCTTTGGTACTGGTCTTTCCACTACTGCCTGTAATTCCAATGACAGTAAGTGAATGCATACGATTTCGGTGAAAACGCGCCATCGCTTGGTACGCGACGGTTGTATCATCGACTTCAAGCATTGGAACATCTAATTGACCAACGAATGAACGATTCACCAATACCGCACGTACGCCCTTAGTGATAACCTCTAAAAGGAAATCGTGCGCATCAAAACGTTCACCCACAAGCGGCACAAAAAATGTATCAGGCGATACTTGACGAGAATCGGTAACAATCGAAAGGAATTCCCCCTGAGGGAGAATTCCATTTCGCCAAGTGCCTTGCGTGGCTTGCGCTAAATCATGAGGAGACCAAACCATATCAGATGACCTTGATTCATTAATCTTTTTTGCCATATTTAGCTTGAAGTTCTTCAGGCGACATTCCACTTTGAATATCTGCGACAATCTCTTTAGGAAGTTGCGAAAGGATTTGTTCAAACGCATGAATGCTGGTAGCTGAACGGAACATGTTGCGTAAAATCGCCACATAAATATCGCGCATCAATTGGGCAAACATTTCGTATCCTTCACTCTTATATTCGATCAATGGATCTTTTTGAGCATAAGCACGAAGTTGAATTGAAGAACGGAGTAAGTCCATCGCATGAAGATGTTCTTGCCAGAGACGGTCAATGGCTTCAAGAATAATTTCGCGTTCCATACGTAAACGATCTTCTGGTCGTTCAAATTCAATTTTCTTTTCATACGTTTTGGAAATAACGCCTAAGACATATTTGAACACTTTTTCAATTTCGTATGTTCCATTTTCGAGCTTGTATTGTTGGATATCCGCAGGCAATATTGCAATAGGGAATGTGGTGTGCAACCAAGCTAAGAATGGATTTAAATCCACTCCACCCGCTTGCTCGACAGATGGCGCTAAGAATTCAATCACGCGTGACATCAACTCTTCTTCAAGAATACTGAAAATCATTTCGCGAAGATCATCGGCAAACAATACTTCTTTACGATAAGCATAAATCACTTCACGATGTTTGTTCATCACATCATCGAATTCAAGGGTGCGTTTACGCATGGCATAGTGAGATTGCTCAACACGACGTTGCGCAGTTTCAATCGATTTATTTAAGAAAGGATTTTGGAGCTCTTCGCCTTCTGGTAGACCACCCGAGAATTTATCAATCACTGCAATAATTTTGTCAGAACCGAAAAGACGCATCAAGTTATCTTCAAGCGCAATAAAGAAGTGGGATGAACCATGGTCGCCTTGACGTGAACAACGACCGCGCAACTGACGGTCGATACGACGTGAATCGTGGCGAGAAGATCCAATCACGTGGAGTCCGCCCAATTCGGGGACACCTTCGCCCAACTTAATATCAGTACCACGTCCTGCCATATTTGTGGCAACCGTAACGGCCCCTTTTTGACCTGCCATGGCTACAATTTCAGCTTCACTTTCGTGTTCTTTCGCATTCAACACTTTGTGATTAATTTTACGTTGAACCAACATGCGAGAAAGGATTTCAGAATCTTCGACACTAATTGTTCCTAACAAAACAGGTTGTCCACGTTGAACGCAATCGGCAACCTCATCCATAATAGCATTAAACTTTTCGCGTTTGGTTTTATAAACAGAGTCGTTATTATCCACACGAATGCAAGGGCGATTAGTTGGAATCACAGTCACATCCAATTTATAAATTTGATGGAACTCAGTGGCTTCTGTTTCAGCAGTCCCTGTCATTCCTGCAAGTTTTTCATATAAACGGAAGTAGTTTTGAATTGTAATGGTTGCCATAGTTTGAGTTTCACGCTCAATGGTAACCATCTCTTTGGCCTCAAGGGCTTGATGGAGTCCATCAGAGAAACGACGCCCTGGCATGGGGCGCCCCGTATGTTCATCAACAATAATAACCTTGTTTTCTTGAACAATGTAGTGAACATCTTTTTGGAATAAACAGTAGGCTTTTAACAACTGTGAAATATTATGAAGAGTTTCTGATTTTTCTGAGAAAAATTCGCGGAACTTTTCTTTTTCAGCAATTTTTTCATCTTCGTTAAGATCTTTACGAACATCCACATCTTGAAGCCCCATCACCAAATCAGGCAACACAAACGCTTCTGGATCGTTTGGACTAATCATTAAGCGACCTTTTTCAGTAAGATCAGATTCATTCTGACGAATGTCGACCGTAAAGAATAAAATCGAACGCACCTCTTCAAACCATTCGCGGTTTTGTTCAGAACGAATCACGGTTTCTGTACGTTCAACACGTTTGAGAATTGCACCCTCTTCTAACATGTGAAGTAATTGACGGTGTTGAGGCATCCCTAATTTACACTGCACCAATTTTACAATCGCATCATTCATTTCTTCTTTAGTAGCAGTCGCATTTGAAAGCACCTCTTTGGCTTCACGCACAAGAGAAGTACAAAGTTGGAATTGAGCCTTATATAAACGATCTACGCCATCACGAAGTTTGTCATACTGATGAGTGCTTTCAGCAACAGGCCCTGAAATAATCAATGGGGTACGTGCTTCATCAATCAAGATAGAGTCGACCTCATCCACAATCGCAAAGTAGTGGTCGCGTTGAACGAGTTGCGATTTTTCAACCGCCATCCCCATGTCGCGCAAGTAGTCAAATCCAAACTCCGCATTTGTACCGTAAGTAATATCACAAGCGTACATTTCACGACGGAGCGAAGGGTGCATTTGAGATTGAATACAGCCCACTGTTAATCCTAAGAAATTATACAAATAGCCCATCCATTCGGAGTCGCGTCGAGCCAAATAATCATTCACTGTAACCAACTGAACGTTGCGTCCTGTTAATGCATTCAAGTAAAGCGGAAGGGTGGCAACCAAAGTTTTTCCTTCACCTGTTGCCATCTCGGCAATATGACCTTTATTCAACACCATCCCACCGATTAACTGTACATCATAAGGAACCATATTCCATGTTACATCATGACCACATACCTGATAAGTGGTATTACAAAGTTTACGACAAGCCGCTTTAACTAAAGCAAATGCTTCAGGGAGGAGTTGATCAAGAGTTTCGCCCTTTTGGAAACGCTCTTTAAACTCTTGGGTTTTAGCTTTGAAATCTTCTTCTGTAAAATTTTGATATGTGGGTTCAAGCTCATTAATTCTTTTAACGATGGGACGCATACGTTTAACGTCACGATCCGATTTTGAACCAAATACTGTTTTTAAAATACCTGCGATTAATTTGACACTCATAACTTTCCTTTATTTTAGGTTGAATAATAATATAAATTTAAACTTGATAAAAATATGAAACAATAAATTGTGAATTACAAACGAAGAATCTTAAATAACACAGGTGCAACTTGTGTATTATCAATATAAGGACCCTGTACAACATCTTCTTGTGTTGGCAAAATCTTAAACATCTCCATGCCAGCCCCACGAACATAAAATGGAACTAATGAATTAGTATGGTTTGTTGAATGAAACTTCACTTTAGGATTAAAGCCACGTCCGCGTGAAACAATGGGTGCAAATGGTATGTTTTCAGACTGTTCACCCAATAAAAGCCCAGTTTCATGATCAGCAGTTACAATTAAAAGTGTATTTTTCCAGTTCATACCTTCTTGATTGCGATCAAGACGTTCCACAATCATATTAATGGTTTGCACCATCTCATCCACTTCATCAATCATACGATGTGCATTATTATTATGCCCACCCCAATCAATGGCCCCAGCTTCAATCATTAAGAAAAACCCGAGGGCATTTTCGTCAAGCACGTTAATTGCAGCAAAAGACATTTCCGCAAGCGAGGGAATTTTATGATTTTTTGTAGGGTTATTGCGATTAAATTGAAGTGTGTTACGAACAGGAGCGATAGCTAAGACACGTTTAGGAGTTTCACCATAAGTCAATTTAACAATATCCTCGCGGGATTGAACAAAGGTCCAAGAACTTTTAGAATCTGTCACTTTTTCAAACAAACTCTTCCCGCCAACATAAGTATAATCGGGTTTGATGGACTTAAGACCATCATCATCATAATCTGGGTGCCCTGCCCCAATAAGCACATCGACCGTTTTGCCTTCTAAAACCTGATGTGCTATTTGACTATATTGTGAGCGAGAATGAACTTTTGCGCCTGAAAAAGCCGCTGGCGTTGCATGGGTAATTTGCACCGAAGTTACAATTCCTACAGAACGACCATTTTGCTTCGCCACTTCTGCCACCGTCATTAAAGGTTGCATTTCATTATCTAAGTTTAAGGCTGAGTTATAAGTCTTTTTCCCCGATGCCATCGCTGTACCCGCTGCGGCAGAATCGGTATATTTGCGTTTACGCCATTTGTAACCATTAATTTCCCCCTTGGAATCTCGAGATACATCCCACGCGTTCTCGGAATTGTAAACCGTTTCAGGATCTTGAGGTTTGAAATTGGGCTTGGTTTCAAACGAATGAGAGTGCGTCGACATCGACATCACCAACCAAAGCGTTGTATCCGATAAGGGAAGTTTATCTAAACCTTTTTTGGCTTGCCATGCTTCCCATGCCCCATAACCACATCCATCCCCAATCACCCAAATGATATTTTTAGGGGTATCAACCGACGTATCAGCATAGGCAAAAAAGCCCATGGTGAGCAACATAAAAGCGATGTAAGGCTTCACATTCATATAAGTTTCTTTCAAATTTTCTATATTTATACATAAATAATATATACTCTTTTTGAAAAGTTTCAACCTT
>CAZIVM010000046.1:0-15306 GCA_964542845.1 uncultured Victivallales bacterium | reverse complement strand
AAGCTTGATTTTCGCCATCTTTCACCTCGTCTTCAGTAGAAAAGATTAATTCTTTGACATCGTGCGCGCACGGTTCCCACGCGTTGATCATGGCGTCTATATCCTCAACCCGGCAATTGTGATTATTACGCACTATCGATGTGGCTCTTGAGATTTCATTTGTCGGTTTGCTTATTTTTTTATGGGGAATTTGGAATGAAATTCACGCCATTTCAATCTTGGGGGGCTATCTGTTTTCGTGGGGAATGGCGGGTTGTGCATTGGGGAACAAGGGTTGTGGCTGACGTTTCCAATTTATGGTATTTTCGCCTTGAGTTGTCCGAGTACAACATATTGGCTTGGTTTTTTTACGGGAATGAACGGTTTTTGTCTTAAAAGTATAATTGCGTTGATGTTTATTGTGTTGAGTGTGATTTTGATTCAATCGTATAAGATACCATGGAAAAATATATTTTTTAGTTTAGGGTTTATTTTGCTTATATGCTTTTACTTTTTTTCTAACATTCAATATGAAAGTTTTGAATCGCTGAATTTAGATTTTACGGGATGTATAGGAAACGATTTTATTGGCACAGAAATTGCACCGACAGATAATGATCGTCGGTTTTTTGGAAAAAGCACGATTCATCGCGGGGTTTATGTGGATACGGAAAATCGAAACATCAATTTTTTATGTGTGTCGAACTTTGATGATGTACACAAGATTCATCCTGCGGGACACTGTTTGCGCACTGCAGGACGAAATATCATTGAAGATCATTTTATTTTTATCGACTTAGAAGGGCGTCAGGTTCAAGTGAACGAAATCATTTTACAAAATGGAGAACACTCTCAAATGATCGTTTGGTCATGGTACTCAAATCATGAATTCTCTTCAGGGAATTTTCTTTTTTTCAGACACCAATATGAACCTCATCAAAATTGGAAAGCCTATCAAATTGCAATCAGCTGTTATGATAAAGATCTCTCCATTGCGCGAACAACCCTTCAACACTTTATGAATGTATTTTTGATTAAAAATATGTGATAAAGGGGGGGCAGTGAATCCTATTTTTTTCTATTTTGCTTTTATAGGTATTGACGCAATTTCATTTATTCTTTTTTCTTGCTCTCCTTCACTTTTGCTTATGGTAGGAGTCGTGAATTTGTTTAATCTAACGTTTTGGGACGACCCTGTTGGGAATGGCATGATAGGTTTGTTTTTGGCGGAACTTATTTTCCCCTATCATTTTTACATGTATCGCCATTTTAATTTATAAATACATTCAATCTAAAAAGTAGAAGAATAAATTTAAATGCGAGAACGCGCTGTTTGTGTTAAATTTGAGTGTTTTTTTGAGAAAAATGCTTGCTATATGCAGGAACGTATGATATATTTATAGTGTCGATTCAAACAATATGAATGATCGGTTCAAATGATTCTCATTTTCTAATCTTATAACATTAGCGCAAAGGAAATTTTATGGGTTCAGCAAAATCAAAATGTATTGGAATTCTCACCTCTGGCGGGGATTGTCCCGGACTCAATACGGCGATTCGCGGTGTTGCCAAAGCGGCAATGGGGCGTTATGGGATGCGTGTGATTGGATTCAATGATGGATTCCGTGGGCTTGTTGAGAATCGTCATATCACGTTGTGTGATGCAACGGTTTCAGGGATTTTGACTCAGGGCGGAACTATCTTGGGGAGTAGTCGTGAAAAAATTGGAAAGATGCGTGTTGGCGATCGTAAAATGGATATGTCGGCAGTTGCTGCTGAGAATCTTAAGAATTTGCATGTGGACTGCTTAGTGTGTTTAGGGGGAGGGGGCACGCAAAAAAATGCCTATCATCTTCATAAGACAACGGGTTTCCCTGTAATTACATTGCCCAAGACAATTGATAATGACGTCGCTGAAACCGATATTACGTTTGGTTTCGACTCCGCACTTCAGATTGCCACTGAAGCGATTGATCGTTTGCATACCACTGCAACGAGTCATCACCGCATTATTGTGTGTGAAATCATGGGACACCGCGCGGGGTGGCTGGCTCTTGGCGCAGGGATTGCAGGTGGTGCTGATACGATTTTGATTCCAGAAATTCCTTACAATATTGAGCATGTTGCGGAGAGTATTTTAATGCGACGTCGTGGCGGTAAACGTTTTTCAATTGTTGCAGTCGCAGAAGGAGCGATGTCTGTTGAAGAGTTTACTGAAATGCAGGCACAGGAGAAACGAAAAGCCCAAGAGAAAGATAAAAAGAAAAAAAAGAAGGGCGACAAAAAGAAAGATTCTCTTTCTGCTAAACAAGCAATGTTGCTTGAGAATCGTGAAGTGCAATCTAACGAAGATTCAAAAAATGATAATGATTTAGTCTTGATTCAAGAGCCCAAAGCGTCACGCATTGCGCGTCAACTCCAACAACTAACTGGGATTGAAGCACGTGTCACCTCCTTAGGGCATGTTCAACGTGGCGGCCCTCCCTCTGCTTATGACCGTTTACTTTGTACGCTCTTTGGCACGCGCGCTGCGGACTTAATTGCGGATGGGGTTTATAATGTGATGGTGGCCAAACAAGGGGAGCGCTTTGAACCTGTTCCACTTGAACGTGTGGCGGGCTTCAATAAACTGGTGCCATTGGATCATCAATGGATTGAAGCGGCACGTCTTGTGGGGAGTTCGTTTGGTGATGGTGAATTTATTAAACGATTCAAGAAATAAATATTTGAAAACAAAAAGCGCAAATACTTTGATTTAAGTGGTTTGCGCTTTTTTTTGACTGCGATATTGGGAGGGTTACTCTGGACGTCGCTGTTTCTTAAATGGCTCGAATGTAACAGGTTTATTTTTTTTCGCGGTATGTCCCCTATTTTTGGTCATGAGATAATTTTCATGTTGTGCGTTAAAGGGCGGGCGGTTCTCAGGCGTAAGACGCATCCATTCGCCTTGTGCATCTAAGGTCCATGCGTTTGTGTTATCTTTGAAAAAAGTTTCGAGATGGTCCACGAGTCGACGCATACAATAACGATCTTCAACAGGAATTAAAAGTTCGATACGTCGATTTAAGTTGCGAGTCATCCAATCTGCCGAAGAGATCCACACGCGTTCGTCCGAAGATGTTTTAAGATGAATAATTCGCGCATGCTCCAAGAATCGATCGACAACAGAGACTACTTTAATATTTTCACTCCAACCTTTGACCCGAGGAACAAGCATACAAATTCCACGAATGTTTAAGCGAATTTTAACGCCAGCGCAAGAGGCCTCATAGAGTTTTAGAATAATATCAGGATCCGAAAGACTATTGAGTTTGAGCGTTAACTTTGCTTTTAATCCATTTCCGCCTTTGACTGTTTCAATCGCTTTATGAATAATAGAGATTAAATGTTCTCTAATTTGGATGGGCGCCATCGCTAACTTGTTCATCTCGATGGGGTTAGTGACACCGCAAATGGTGTTGAAAAAGTGGGTTGCATCTTCTGAAAATAGTGGAGATGCCGTAAAAAGACCACAATCAGAATAAAGTTTAGCCGTAGCGGCATTGTAATTTCCTGTGCCAAAGTGCATATAGCGCACAATGCCATTAGGCTCGCGACGCACCACCATACAAATTTTAGCGTGTGTTTTGAGTCCTTTAATCCCGTAGATGACTTGGACGCCCGCCCGTTCCAAACGGCGTGCCCAATCGATATTTCGTTCTTCATCGAATCTTGCTTTAAGCTCGACGATTACGGTGACAGACTTCCCATTTTCGGCCGCAAGCATGAGGGCATCTGCAATGCGAGATGTTGACCCCGAGCGATACAAGATTTGTTTGATTGCCAGCACATTTGGATCAGTTGCCGCCTCTTCGACTAAACGAATCACGGGGTCAAATGATTCATAGGGATGAATGAGAAGTTTATCACCTTGGGCAATGATAGGGAAAATCGATTTATTGGGTTCAAAATCGGGCGAGGGTAGAATTTCCCAAGGCTTATCTTTAAGACGTTCAAATCCGGGCATGAAGGCAATATTTTTCATTGCTGAAAGATCGATGAGTCCACGAATTCGGATGATATCTTCAGGCTCTATTTCAATAATGTTCATGAGTGAATTGAGCGTTTCTTGTTGGATGCGATGATCAATGCCAAGACGTACGGGGAAACCCATAATACGTTCGTCAATCACGTTTTCCATCCCTACGATTAAGTCCGGAACTTCATTTTCTTTTACCGCAAAATCGGCATTTCGAGTGAGTCGGAAAGGGACCGCTTCCAGAATCGTTTGCCCTTCAAACCAGTATTCTAAATGGTGGCGCACAACATCTTCAACAGCCATGTAGGCGTGATCCACGAGCGGGACATCGAATTGTACAAAACGTTGAACATTGAAAAGGGGCATCACCCATAAGTCTTCACCTTCGGGGCGATTAGCCAGACGCACCAATAAATAGAGTCCGAGATTATTCAACAATGATAAATTATTTTTGCGTAATGGCATTGGGGTTACCACTGATAATAATTCATCGATAACATACGCGCGTATAAAACGCATTACATCAGCACGAAGTTTAGCGATTTCAGAGTAGCGAATGATTTTTTCGTTCGCAAGTGCGGCTTCGAGGTCTTCTAAAACGCGATACTGTTCATCCATAAAATGTTGAATTTCTGTGCGGACTAATTTCAGCTGTTGATCAATGGAACTTCCTGATGGGTCGCGCTCAGACTGACGTCCTGCATGTGATAAAACATGCAATGATCCCATACGGACCATTGTGAACTCATCAAGGTTTGATGCGGTAATCGAAAGAAATTTAACTCGCTCTAAGAGGGGGACATCAGGGGAACTGGCTAACGTTAATACGCGTCGGTTAAATTTTAGCCAACTTATTTCCCTATTAAAGTAGGGGGCATTTTTAGTTTTTAATCCTTCTTTATTTTTTGTAGGAATATTTTTAATTTCGTTATTTTTTTTACGCGGTTTATCGACACGTTTAGGTGTGTTTTTCTTTTTATTATCTGCAATTTTTGAACTGTCTTCACGTTTGGGTGTTGCAATATTTTTAGGCATGTGTTAACTCCATTTTTTAACCATGGTTGGGGCAAATTAAGGGTTGGAGTCCGAACACATCGGCAAAAAGGGCTCCTTTTGCTTTGAGTGAGTAGGCTTCAACAGAGACATCTGTAATCGAACGGGAGGGGTATATTTCAAAGTAGTTATTGCGAATAGAAAAACGCAATTTCTTACCGAGTCGAGTGTCATGGGAACGATCAAGGGCATCGGCAACACGCAAAATTCCTGCGAGTTTGAGTAGGACAATTCGTTCGGATGGGATGAGTGCGGAAAATTCTGGATCGTCGAAAATGGGCGATGCCTTACGATGATAACGCGCGATGAGGGCAATCATTTGTATATGTTGCTCATTGAGTCCGAATAAGTCACTATTTTGAATTAAGTACATGGAGTGGATATGATGATTACGGGCAGAGATAAAGGCACCAATATCATGCAAAAGAGCGGCAACTTCAAGGATGAGTTTGTGTTGACGGGAAAGTCCATGTTCGTGTCGAAGTGCAGTGAAAATGGAGGTCGCATAATTGGCGACTGTTTCGGCATGTTGTCTGCTCCAAAAGTATTTCTCACCAATATCGATAGCCGAAGCGAGGACTTGTGAGCAAAACTCTTCATTCCAATGAACTCCTCCTAAAATTTCGGCAATCATTCCGTCTCGAAGTGTTACGTTACTGATGAAAATTTTACGTTGGTTAAACATCTCAGCAAGAAGAATATAACCTAATACCGCAATGACAGTGGTTTCTGCATCATGGTAAGGAATGTGAAATTCAACAGCAATTTGTTCAGGCGTCATGCTAAATAATTTCTTGGATAATTCGCGCAATTTGCTGAGTTCAAGCGCTACAATCCCTTCAGTTGAGAGCGGGAGGGTTAACGCCCTGGCTATAAAACGCGCTTCGCCACCCATGACTAATATTTTGGGCGATTTAAGACGATATTTCATCGTGTTGAGCGAATCAAGTGAAGATGAAATTTGATCCGTTAGAAATGAAACGACGCTGTTTTTAACGAAGTGACTTTCTGAGAGTTGCTCTGAAAGTCTGCTCAGCCCTAAACGGGTTGTTTTAGCAAAACGAATATTTCCGTTGTCAAATCCTAAAAATTCAGTCATTCCCCCGCCGAGTTCCACAGAGAGAAGTTCTCCTTTTTTCAAATATGCGTGTTGTCTTAACGGAATGGATAATCCCATGTACATCATACGCGTAATATCCACGCTTGAGGCTAAATTTACTTGGAGTCCAGTTGCTAAAAAAATACGTTCTGTAACGGCTTCGCGATTTTCTGCTTCACGAAATGCACTGGTTGCAATTACGTGAATATGGACGTGTTCTGGAGGGGCATATTCAGATAAGAGTCGCTTAAACTGTCGAAGCGCAGAGACCAAGGCCGCCGCTGTATCTGGAAGAATACGACGCATCGCATGGACATCTTTGCCCAATGGAATCGATTGAGATACATCTTCAAGAGTACGCCATTCATGAGTATGATGGACTTCTGCAAGCAACATGCGAACTGCGGTTGTGCCAATATCAATCGCAGCAACAAGACGTAATGGAATCGGTTTTGGCGTAATCATATTTCCCTCAATGTTTAAAGTATCTAATATTCTTCAATAACATAATATAATACTCATATAAAAAACTTTCAAGTGTTGTTTAGAAGTTTAACGCATTTCTAACACTTATTTTGCGTTAAATTTCTTTAAATTCTACGCGTAAGATTTGACCCTCAACAAAAAGTGTGCGTTCTGGCATATAAACGGCTTTGGTTTTCATAACTTTCGAGGGTAGTTTTTTAATTTCAATAGCAATCATATCGTTGTCATCAATCTCAAAATTTTTCTCTACGCTCGTAATAGAAAGACTCCCATAAAAATAGTTAAGCCCCGATGTATTGACTTTTACTTTACGCAATGAACCTTGTTGAGTTGTTTTGCAATTTTTATCAGGTGAAAAAATCCAAATAAACGAATCAACGCCATCATCCATAATCACTCGTGCTTCCATCCACCGTACTTTAGGGTCGAATCCCACAGGTTTCAAAAATGATGCGGTTTTAGACACACGAGGCAAATCTTCTTGATCGTCATCCAATTCAACCGAACTTACATAGGGGTTATCCACGTAGCATGTGAGTTTTCCAGGTAAAATATCTTTGAAAAATACCGTTGCTTTTTGAGGTTTCTCTTCGCCTTCTGGATAAACATAGATATTCATAAATTTATCCATTACAGGAATATATTTTTGCGGAAAATTAATCTCCACTTTCATTGGAGAGATTGCTGAAACCGTGAGCGTACTGCTCGCATTGGACGATACATTTTGCGTTGAAACAGAAACCCGTGTAATGATGCCCGAAAATGGTGCATAAACGCGCCCTGTTTTTTCTGCGGCTATTTCGGCACCAATTTGCTCTCTAAGTTCAGCAATTTTGTTGTTGGTGCTCATGTAGTCCATTTGCGATTTTTGGAGGGCTTCAACCGAGATGGCATTTTTTTCGTGTAGAATTTTTTTGCGATCATAACTTTTTTTATAAAAGTCTGCAATAATTATTTGTTCGTTAATTGATTCTCTTAGCGATGCGATTCGGCGTAGAATCTCATCATTATTGATTTCGAGGAGCAACGTCCCTTGTTTAACCACTTTACCATTTGAATCAAAGACGCTTCCCATGACCATAGATCCTAATGGTGCAACGTATTCGAGTTGTCCTTTATCGAAATAAGAAAAATCTTCGGTATGCGAATAAGAAACTTTTCCTGTAAATTGAATTGTGGAGAGTTCATCGCGTAGTGTTTTGTAATCTTCGATAGGGGAGTCTGTTTTCAATTTGGATTGGACTTCATCTGCATGAATTGAAAGATGTGCGCTCACGAACAAAGCGAGAAAAATGCTAAACTTGAAATATGAATTCAACATGATAACCTCTCCAAAGTGACGTTAAATGATTTTAGAATATTCTAAACTGATACTAATTTAACCTTTAAAAAAGAAAATGTCAATCAAAGATTTTGCTATTTTTGTTTTTTTTGATAAAAATTTAGTTTTTTCTTATAAGAAGTATACAATTCATGGATAAATTTACTATTAATTGAGTTAAATGTAATACGATTATCCGATTCGGTTAGATTGATAAAATATGCGTGCTCGAACATATTTGTTATCTGATGGGGTGGGGGGATTACCATGTTTTGAGATCGTTGGCGGAGAAGGTCCATTCGGGGGTGACAAAGGTTGAGGTTCCCTCAAGTTCATACCATGGCGACAGTGCCTCATTATTGGGATTTTTAAGAACATGGATGTCTTGTGCAGGCATATAGCTTTGTGCGAGAAGAAAACGTTTTTTGCCTGTTGCATCTACTACCACATCCATCACAATAACCGCGTGTCCTGGAAAACCGCCTTGAATAAAAACATCGCCTATTTGTAGGTTAGAAATTTTTTGTTTTTTCATCTCTTTACTTAAAGAGGCAGTGCCTGCATAGATGAAAACGGTGTCGATATACTTTCGGAATGAATCATAGGTATTCGACGCATTGGCAGTTTTTTGCCATGTCACTTTATTCCCAGCGACTTTCGGGCGCATTCCTTTCATCCATTCGCTGTAACGGGCGGGATCGCCACTGGTAAAATTGAATGAAATATCGTTATAGCGTTTTTGAGCAAAAAGGTATTCAGCGCGCAAACGCATCACTGCATCGGCACATTGTTGGAGGTCGCGTGGGGAAACATCGATGTCGATCACCGCGCAATGGACGTGATTGGGTTTCTCTTTGCCATTATAGTAACGCACAACTTCGCCATCTTTTTTCATTGGAATCTGACGTAAATAGTGGGCAAAACTCGTTTTTTCTACAGGGTCTCGCTTAAAATTTTGGGGAGGTAAAATACGGGTTTCAAGGGTATTTCCTTGCGGGTTAATCCAAGATGTTGTCTTTGTTTTTTCATCCGTTGTCTTTGATGTTAAATTCTCTGTCATGGCAGCTGACGATGAAGGGTGAGGTGCGGTATCACGCAGATCATCGGGGGCATTATTGTTGATACTGAGTTCAACATTTTTAAATTCACTATATATAAATGCCCCAAGCGCAATGGTAAAAAGAATAAACAAAAAAGTATAGGCGTGTTTCATGGATTAAGGAACGGGTAGAGGAGATGAAAGCATATAGACGTCAGGCCCAATGGGGAGACCGAACAGATACCAAATGGCGAGCAAAAGAATCCATCCGACGAGTAGTGCCAACGAATAGGGTGACATCACGGCAATCAAAGTGCCCATTTTAATCTCTTTTACATAGAGTTGCGCAAATGCGATAATAATGACAAAGTAGGCCATTAAAGGCGAAATAATGTTGGTGACCGAGTCTCCGATACGATAAGCGAGTTGGGCGAGTTCGGGTGTGTACCCCAACTGCATCATTAAAGGGACAAATATCGGTGCCATAATCGCCCATTTAGCTGAAGCTGACCCTACAAAAATATTGATAAACGCTGCTAAAATTACAAAACCTATAATGAGGGGGAGTCCGCCCAAATGAATTAATTTTAAGAAGTTTGCCCCATGAACAGCAAGAATCACCCCTAAATTAGAGTAGTTGAAATACGCAATAAACTGCGCCGCAAAAAATGAGAGCACAATATAAGTGCCCATCGATGCCATGGTTTTGGACATAAATTGTTCTAGATCACGATCCGAACGAATCGTTTTTGCCCCGATGCCATAAGCGATGCTTGGGAGTAGAAATAAAAGAAAAATGATGGCGATGAGCCCAAGCATGAATGGCGATTGACCTAATATTTGACCCTCTGCACTTCTTAAAATAGCGTTTTCAGGTAAAAGATTGGCGAGAAGGATTGTCACGGAGATTAAAAAAGTCACTAGTGCAAAAATTAACCCTCTGCGTTCATCGGAGGTCAAATGTGTGGTGATTTCAGTTGTTTTTTCAGACGACGAATTATCATAGGGAAGGGTCTTGTTGAGTCGGGGTTCGACCACTTTTTCTGTTACCCATGTCCCAATCACCGTAATTAAAAATGTTGATGCACACATAAAATAGTAATTCCCTGTCGCATAAACCAACGCCTCAGGATTCATAATACGCGCCGCCTCTTGCGTGATTCCACCTAAAAGCGCATCAATTCCGCCAATTGAAAGATTGGCGCTAAATCCCCCAGAAACTCCTGCAAATGCTGCCACAAGACCTGCCAATGGGTGGCGTCCGAATGATTTAAAAATCACTGCGCCTAAAGGAATCAATACCACATAGCCTGCATCCGATGCGACGCTCGACATCACGCCTAAAAACACAATACTTGCTGTAAGAAAACGTTGAGGCGTAATGCTTACCGCTTTTTTGAGCAACGTATTAATCATGCCAGACCCTTCCGCCACACCAATGCCTAACATAATGACAAGCACAGTCCCTAAGGGGGCAAAACTGGTAAAGTTGCTCACCATTTTTTCGAGCATAAATTGAATGCCTTCGCGGTTGAGCAGGCTCACCGCATGTACGGTAACTTTATCTTCAACTTTGTCCGCAATGTTGATGCGCGAAAAAGAACACGAGACGCCTAGCATCTCTAAAAGGACAGAGACAACAACAATGAGAAGTGTCAATATTAAGAAGATTGTGACAGGATGAGGGAGCTTGTTTCCCACTTTTTCAATTCCGTTGAGCGATTTTGAGAGTAAGTTTTGTATTTTCATTTTAGTTGGAAGGAAAAGGGTTAAGTTTAGGGTTTATAAATATCGCTCTTCTACTTTATAACTGTAGTTTTCGCCTGGGATAGTATTTGAATCTAAGTATTCGCCTGTGGTTTCAGTGCCCCAGTCACGAATAACACTAAATGTCGATTCTCCAGATGTTTTCATACGCGAAATGCGATACTCTTTCCCTGTCTCTACACTCCATGTTAAACGAATTCCATCAGAACGCGTTCCTTGTGAAACGGTTAAAGAAGATACGGTTGTAATGGGATAAAGAAGCACTTTGAATGATGTTTTTTCTCCCATGGTTACATTCGATGGATTGGAAAGAACAATCACGACTTCAGTAGGTGTTGTTCTAGAACTTGTAAGAACTTTGAATGGGATTACGGCACTGTTTTGACCGGGCTCGATGCTAATTAATCCACTCGCACAAGTGAAGTCAACCACAGAATCTGCCGTCCCTGTGACATCATACTGAACAGAGATGTTTTCTTGCGATGTTGTAGAGAGTGTTAAGGGAATAGAGAAGGTTTCTTCTCTATAACTTTTGGAGATTGCAGTCGTTGTGAAATTGATTTCGGGAGGAGGTAAAACATCAATTAAATTAATGCGTTGAGATGCAAAATTGGTTTCAAAATAAATTTTATCGGTGTAATCAAGGGTTAATTGCATATAACGATTCCCTATACGTTGCGCATTAGCAACCGTTACAATAGGAATTTGTGCAGAGGTTGCACCTTTGGGAATGGTAATTTCTCCCCAACCTGTTGTCGTGTTATAAGTCAAATTGCTAGACGTGGTGATGGTGTAATGGGTAGAGGGAATTGCGCTTCCTTCGATTTTGAAAGGAAGTTTAATTTCATGAGGTGCCGCGCCTGTTAAGTTGATTGCGACATTGCGAGTTTGCCCCATATTCACAGAGGCATCTGCTTGACTCATCGAAAGTGTGGGCCAATCAAATGTAAAGCGCAACCCAAAAGAGTGTGCGGTAACGGAAGTCCCATAGTTAATTAGATAAGGATTCCATGTTCCTTTAGCAGATTTTCCTATAACTTCTGTGAGGTCATAGCAGTCAACCCTTGTTGTTGGTGTTTGGGGGAAAATGGGATTGATATGACTATAGGGGGTGTAGGAAGAAGCAAAAACACCAGTAGCTTCTTTATTAAAAATAACATGTTTCATTTCGTTTCCTGCTTTAATTGTAAATCCAGTCCCTCTAACTGTCATTCCTGAAATGGTAATATCTCTTCCAATAAATATTTTGGAAGGATCTGTTGTTGTTGCAGATGCACCTGATGTTCCGACGTATCCTAAAAAGCATTTCGAATTATTGAGTGTCAAGTTTGGATCAGATAAATGGACGCGAAATTGAATTTTTTGTATCGTCCCCTCATCTGGGACTTCAAGTGGGAATGCGGTCCATTGATTTGTTGTTGTTAGGGTTTGATTTGGGGTAATAGTATACTCTTTGATACAAGAGAGATTGCGTATATTTTTTGAAATGAGAGGATCTTCGTTTAATGTAATTTTAATTTGGTAATCAGGTCTAACGGGTAATGTTGAGGGGACCAACCAGTCATAATTTTCATCTGCTAAATTTATATTTGTTGCGATATCTAGGACTTTTTCCCAGCGATTAAACAATTCAATTTTGATAGTGCCTGAAAGCCCATCAGAGAAAGTCCATGGAATAGATGTTACAATTCCAGGAATGATTTCAGGTAGTTGAGAAGTAAAGATTGCACCAGAAGGTCTTTCGCCTATGCCCATCGCTAAGATTCCGTTGGTTCCCATGTTGATATTATACATCTTTATGTTTGATGCGGATCCATCCCACCATGAAGTTCTAAGACCTGTGGTTGCGTTAAACTCTTTGTAAGCATCAGCACCGAACGCATCGGTGGCATCGCCTTTATTTGTTCCGATCTCTAAATCGAATCTTCGATCGGCTTGGACGAGGTGAATGCGTCCATGATAATCTTTGTTGTTTGACGAGACCTGTCTATTATCCATTTTAACTTCATCAACATGCCAGACGAGGAGTCCATCGGCGGGGATTGCGCCTGAAAATTTTCCCACAGAACGATGTCGTGGCTCAAGTAAAAAATATTCACCCGCCTTATTTGGCTTTACAAAACGATAAGTGTGCGGAGAATTAGTTTGCATCTCAAAATCGGGATAGGCTTCTGTCGTGGAGAGTTCTTCTGCAGTAATCCAGCCTTCCATATATTTTAACGCGGCGTTAATAGGGGCGGGGGTATATCCGGCATTATTTGCGCCTCCTGTTGCCATAAGACAGTGGTTTCCAATTCCCGATTTGGAGCCTCCAGTTTCAACATCATAAAGATCGGGGAAACTAAAGAGCATATGTCCATTTTCATGAATAAATGTTCCGAGCGGAAACTCCTCTTTATGAGGGACAATATTAGAGATTTGATAATCATAACATTTCACGCCTTTATAAATTTCTTTAAAAGGATAAGTTGTATTCGTTCGATGCGGCCAAAGCCCGTTGGTAAATCCAATGGTGTATCCGACGTAAACAAAATTGACTGACATGGTATTAGCAGGTGACAATGTAAATGTTTGTGCATCCCACTCTGGATCGTTCATTTCTTTATATTTTTGAAATACATCATCTAACAGTTCTTTTCCTGCATCACCAAAATAACGAGGCGTGTCTTTATTAGTATTCCAATCTTTATAATTATAATAGTCTATTGGCTTGTCAAGTTGAATGTAGGGGGTGACATAGTTTGTATAAGCAACCTTACCATGCGATTGTTCGTAGAAATAGTCATAAACAGAACCTGAATTGCCCTCTGCTGAGACTTTTTTATAATTGGGTTGATTGAGCATATTTGATATTTGTTCGCGTGTAACCAATTTAGTCGGATCATCGCCCGAAAAGCATACCAACATCGTGATGGACTTGATATTGCGAGTGGTAGATGCTGAACGCGACATTAATATTCTCGTGTTCGCTGTTTCCAATGCCGAAGGGATCGTGGGATCCGTCAAAGCGGCTTCGGCTTCACGCTTCGCAGTTGTGATGGCAAGTCGCACTTCATAGGGTAAATCGAGCATGTAACTTTCCGCTAAAGGCATTGTGGATGAATCAACAATAATTCCCGAGGAGATAAGTTGAGTTGAGTCTGCATTAATTTTTGCGTAACAATAGGCTTTTAGTGCCGTATCTAATACCACTGTATAATGCTCTTCAGTGCGTGTGACGGCATAATATTCGTCTCCAAAAACTTTAAGCTCAAGAGTTGTTCCGTTGGGTTGAGTCCAACGCGTTGGATAACCATCGTCGCCATAAGGTGCAGTAAAAGCACTTAGTGTTACGATAAAAATGAGTAGTGAAAAAATCCATTTTTTCATGAGTTAACGTTCCTTTTGTTGTTGTTTGTTGATATTGATTGTTTTTTGTAATATAGCTCTTTTTGATTTAAATACAACTCCTTTAGTAGATTTAATTTAAAATTATGATGAGAAATTAACAGAAATATTTTTCACAACCCTAAAAAATAATGAATTTTAAACAAAAAACAATTCATTTAGCTTAAATTAAATTGAAATATAAGAAATCAATGCTATATTAAAAAGGTTAACTCATCAGATGGTTTTTACATAATAATAAGGAGAACAAGATGGCAGAAAAGATAACGCGATTAAATGCTTTAGATGCGCTTCGGGGTTTTGATATGTTTTGGATTATTGGAGGTGACGCATTTTTTCTTGCATTTTTTTCAAAATATTCCTCTTTATTTGATGGAGTTCGTGAACAATTATATCATGTAAGTTGGGACGGGATTCGGTTTTACGATACAATTTTTCCTTTATTTCTTTTTATAGCAGGAATTTCAATGGCGTATTCTGTCTGGGGCAAACGGGAAAAAAAAGAATTTTCTCCACAGATATGTTTTCTTTTTTGGAAATTTAATGTATCATCTCTAAATATTCAGTTGATTTATCATTTAGGATATAGGGCGCTTGTTTTGGTGGTTTTGGGTTGGGTTTATAATGGACTCCTTGACTTTAATTTTTCAAGTTTACGTCTCTTTTCGGTATTAGGTTTGATAGGGGTGTCCTCTTTAATTGGCGGAACAATTTCCGTACTTTGTCGTCGGATTCGTACGCAATTATTTGCGGGTATGGTACTCCTTATAATCATTGCATTGATTCAATATTGTGTCTCTATAGATGGTTATGGTGGGACATTTGAAAAAGGAAAGATAATAAATGTTTGGTTTGATTCATTTTTTAAAGGACACCTTTGTCAATCGACATGGGATCCAGAAGGTGTATTATCAATTGTTTCCGCATCTTTTTTACCATTATGTGGGTTTATCGTCGGATCCTTTTTGCGTAACGTGTCGCGTTTTTCTCCAGTTCAAAAAACAGTAATGATTTTTGGATTTGGCACTTTATTATTAATCTCAGGTTTTTTATTTTCTCCGTATTATCCATTGATTAAATCGGCATGGACTTCATCTTTTAATCTTGTGGTTTGTGGATATAGTATGATGCTTTTTGCATTGTTTTATTATATAATT
>CAZIVM010000045.1:0-15407 GCA_964542845.1 uncultured Victivallales bacterium | reverse complement strand
GATTTATTGCGCTTGAAAAGTCGGTGGACTAGGGGTATAGTAGGATAAAAATATTAATTAAAGAAAAAATATAATATTATACGGAGTCCAACATGTTTCCCCTAACCTTGCATTTTATGGTCAATACTGCACTTAAGCGTTTAGCGGTGTGTGGTATTGTTGTCGTCTTTTTTATTTTATCCTTATCGACTTTTGCTCAAGGAATACGTTATGTGAAGTCTGATGGAACAGGAGATGGCTCTTCTTGGGGAAATGCGGCAGGCCCAGCTCAACTTCAAAGCTTCTTGTCGGCCCCAACATCTGAAGTGAGTGAAGTTTGGATTGCAAAAGGAAGGTATTCTTCTGAAACTGTAACGAATGCTTATACAGTTGCTTCTGGGAAAAAAGTTTATGGGGGCTTTGCTGGTGGTGAAGGCTCTATTGCCGCTCGAACAGATATACATGGCGTTAATGAAACCATTTTGACTAAAGGTGCACAAATCGCCCGTATTGTCATGTTGCAGGCAGGTTCAGATGCCGATAATCGTACGACTCTTGATGGATTAACGATCACTGGCGGAAAATGGAATTCAACAAATAGTGGTGATGTGGGTATTGGGGTTTATGCCAATAACTTTTCTTTGGTTTACGACTGTATAATTACTGAAAATGGTGCATCAAGTGGAGTGAGTGGTGGCGCGGGAGGGACTGGTGTCTATCTGCTCAATGGTATCGTTGATAGTTGTATTATCTCTAAAAACGAGTTTCATTGTGGGTGGACTTGGAATACCGCCTCTGCCGTTGTTACAGGAGCCGGTGCGCTTTTAAATGATCCTGATGGCGTTCTTAAAAATAGTATCATTCATTCAAATGCAGCGCGCAATTCTGATGCGGGGGGCGTCACCGTTCTTTATGGAACCGTTGAAAATTGCTTGGTCTACAATAATCATTCACAACGCGTAGGGGGAGGACTTTATATTGTTTATAATGGACGAGTCAGAAACACATTAATTGCAAATAATTATGCTAACAATGCAGGTGGAGGAGACGGTCTACGCGTTCGTGATCAAGCAAGTGCGTTAGCTATTATTACAAATTGTACGATTGTAAACAATTCATCAGGCAGCCCTACCCATGCGAATAGTAGTGGTTTGCGTGGAAATGGCGCCGCTTATACGACATTAACAAATTGTGTTGCATGGGGAAATAATAGTACACATCAATATCATAACGCAAGTTTTAGTTATTCTGCTTCTTCAGACGAAAATCAATCAGGAACAAATTTTTCGATTTCGCTCTTAAATACAGAAGATAGTTCTCCAAAGTTTATAACGCCCACCTCATTTAAGGGGCGTTCTTCTTCAGATGTTCAATTTCAAGAATTTTCTACAATGAATTGGAGTTTGAATGATGCATCATGGTTGATTAACCGTGGAACGACAGGTTCTTGGACCTCTGTCGATAAAGATATTGCACGAAATGACCGCATTCAAAAAGGCTACGTCGATATTGGCGCTTATGAGTCAGCGCATAAAGGCGTCGTTGCAGATTTGGTTTTAGATGATATTTCTAAACCTTATGATGGGACGCCTGTCGTCGGTCGATTCATTTCAGGGCTTCCGAATACGATTAATTTTACCCCAACGTACGAGTACGAAGCACAAGGGAGTGCAACTAGAATTCCTGCGCCTACTGAACCTAATACATATAATTTATATGCTGTTGCGAATGAACATTGGAATGTGAATGTGGGGCCAATGCCATTTACGATTTCAAGAGCAGATGACACTATTGTTTGCTCAACATTATTTATGCATCCCAATTCCACTGCAACCTTAACCCCCTATGTAGAGAGTGGCGAAACGCCTGTTTTTACCTATAAGGTTAAAGATGGGACTTCTAATATTAGTGTGGATGCTGCGACAGGGGAGGTTACCTCTTTCGGTGTCGAAGGAACAGGTTATGTTATTATTACGAAACCTGAAACGGGACGTTATAATGCTTGTACTAAAGAAGTGGCAGTTGAAGTATTGAATACTCCATTATATACGGTTACGGTTGTTGATGGTCGAGGTTCAGGAACATATCCTGCAGGGGAAACTGTTAATATTTCAACCACCCTTTCTGGCGATGAACAATTTGCAGGATGGGAATCTGATGAGATTATATTAGGCTCAGAAAAACAAATTACATCCACCAGTTTTGATATGATTTCAAAGGATATTACAATTACTGCAGTTAAGAAAACTTATGCTTCTCCATTCCGCTATATTACCACGAATGGTTCTATTCTCGGAAATGGTTTAAGCTGGAAAACCGCATCAACAATTGATTCGATTCATGAATATTTCGAAATGAATACCATCTCCAATATCCGTATCGCAGGTGGATCTTATACAACAACCCTTGCTTCTGCAGATGAACTTAGTACTTATGTTATTGCGCGTGACCTCACATTAAGTGGTGCTTGGAATCCAACGACCGCACTGCAAGATCCTTCTACACAAACAACACTTCTTGCTTCTTCAGGAAAGCGTGTAATTAATCTTCAATCTAAAGCATCGCTTTCACACCTCACTATCAAAGGCGATTTGAATTTTAAAAACGAAAATGGAGGAGGTCTTTATATTAACGGAGCGAATACGATAGTTGATCGCTGTGTCATTACAGAATGTGGTGCTAAGAATGGTGCAGGATGTTTTATTGCGTCAACGGCGACAAACTCAACGATTTCCAACTCTATTTTTACTTTTAATAATGCTTCTGATGAGGCGGGAGCAATTTGGGGTGGGGCGGTTTGTCATATTAAAAATTGTGTGGTTATTGGAAATCATGCCGTAAGTGGCGGCGGAGGCTTTATGGGGGATAACAAGGCTTCTATCATTTTGAATTCTGTGTTTATTCGTAATACATCTCAATCTGCAAATAAGATGAATGTCGCAGGGCATAATGGGGCTAGTAATGGATCTGCATTAAAATTTATTAATAGTATCGCGTTACAAGGTTATCGCGGAAGTAATTCGTTATCAACGTTGAGTAATCTTTCGTCAGTTACGACTATTAACAGTGTTTATCCTCCTACAAGTGGTGATTATGGGCGTGTGTCATCAGGAACTGGAAATATAGAGCTCACTTCTGCTCAAAATCTTGAAGCTAACTATTTGAATTTTAAATCACCTGTTACTTTTGCACTTAAAACTGCTGATACGTTAACGGGGGCCGAAAAGGAACTTATCCGTAATGCCTCTTATGATATTCTAGAATCATCTCTCCTTATTAAAGCGGGAGAAAATGCCACGGCGCCATGGTCGCTGAATGACTTAGATATTGCAGGAAATCCGCGTGTATGGGAAGACCCTGAAACCTCACTAATTACGGTTGATATTGGCGCATATGAATGCCCTAAAAGTTCGAGTCGTTTTGTTTCAGGAAATGGGACGGGGCATGGAATGACCCAAAGTGCGCCTGCTCCTAAATCTATGTTAAAATCTTTCGTCGAAGATGCGAAAGTGGATACCATCTATCTTGTAGAATCAGACGCCGTATGGACTTATTATGAAAAAATTTCTATTTCTCGTGATTTGGCTATTGTTTCTCTTGCCTCAGATTCAACGCGAATTGTATTTGACGCCTATCCTTTAGAAACCACAGATGTTAATGTCTATTTGCGCGGATTTACCCTTGCTGGAATACACACAACAGCAACACCATTATTGAAGATTGAAGATTGTACTATTTCTGGCATGACGCCTTTCCAGTTGCAAAATTCATCGAATGTAGTTGCTCATAACGTGTTTGTCAATACAACAGTTTCAACCGATCAAGATCATGCAATTTATATAACAGGAAATAATAATAAACTCGCTTTGACGGGAAATACAATTGTTGCATCCGATGATCGAATTGAAACTTTTATTGCTTATCAATCAACACCTCTTAATACGCAAATTACCGCTGAAAATAGCGTTAAATTTTATACAACAACTTATCCTGCGATTGTCATTAAAAATGAGATTAGTTCTATTGTCAATCAAGTTTATGGTAAAATTAATGTAACCTATACGCTCAGTGGAGGGCATACCTATGATGGAAAAACTTATTATCCTTCTTTGACCTCTGTTGTTACCCCTACAGGAGCTCCCATTCCTGCTTGCGATACAATTTACTATCGTAATGATATAGAATCGGAGGTCAATAACGCTGGCGAATATACAGCGAAGTTGAAGCTTGTAGATCCTACATACGCGTGTGTTTATGGTCGACTTTTAGATGATTTTACGGCAACAGGAGTTTATAAGGTATCCCAAGCAACGCCCAATTTGGTTGCGAATAATATTCCATCACCCTTTTATGTAGACAATGTTTATACGATTGTTGCGTCTTCGCAAAATAGTGATATGGATAGCACAATAACATTCACCGTGATTAATGGAACGGGTGAGGCTTATGTGAACAAGGGTCAATTGGTCGCGACAAAAGTGGGAACAATCTCGCTTTCAATTACCTCTCCCGCGACCTTGAATTTTGCTGAACAAACGATTATTAAGAATGGTTCGGTTTTAATCGGAACACAATCTCTTACTGTTACAAATAATGATGTCGTATTTATTAATCAACCATTGGTCTTTAATTTTACTGGGACGCCTGCGATTACACAAGATACTGCAGGCGGAATTACGATTCTTAAAAATGGCGCCGTATTAGAGACTAATTTTAAGGAAAACTCTTATTCATGGACTCCTAAGTCTGCCGATATTGGAAGTGCTGAATTTACTTTCCAACGGAATGCTTCTCCCAACTATTATACCGAATCAAATATGGTACTCAAAACCGTAACCGTAAAAGATACCATTGAACCTCGAATTGCCATTGTGGCGGATACCACTTGGATTTATAGTGCAGTTCCACATAATCCTCAAATTGAATCCAATATTGAGAATTCTGATAATTATGAACGTGGCTTTGTCTATTATAAGGCTTCCGATAGTACGCGACTTGCGGAAACTCCTATTGATGCAGATACATATATTGTTTGGGCATATTGCGTTACAAAAGCAACGCCTACGGATACGGCATGGGCATCTGATTCATACATTATCAATCCTTTGGCATATCAAGTTAACGTCGTTAACGATTCTGTGATTGTATACACCCCCTATGTCGCGAAAGAAATCTCTTTGCGTCCTATCGTGACTGACTTATTGGTTTACAATACAAATCCTGTAGGATATACAACGGATAGTTTTTTTGGCGAATATAAAATCATTGAAGCAAATATTGATCTTGGGAAAAGTTCTATACGTCTTGAAAACTATCGATTCTTTTTTGATTCAGGAATATTAAGTGTAACAACAGTTTCAGATGATTTAGTTGTTTCAGAGCAATTCGCCACTGATATTTGGGCAGGCCAAACCCTTCTTTCATCAACTCCAAATGCGAAAGTGGTCATTGCTACGGGGTATGAAATTTCACAGCATGAAGTTGAGTATTCGTGGTTATCTCAAATGCCGCTTTACAGCTCGGGTTATTATGCATGTTCTGTTTCTATTCCTCGGATATATGCCTATCAACCTCTTGTAACAGAATTTTATGTCAATGTCAATCGTAAAAATAGCCCTGCTATTAAATCGGCTACATTAAAATCTGATGGTAGCGTTTTAATTGATTATACTTTGCCTTCGAAACAAGTTGTATCGCCTACAGATACCACATATTATGCGGTGTATCGTCAAACCGTGAATTCAACGCTTGATCCTGTTCGCGTTACAGATTGGACGCATTCTCCGACTTCTTTAATCGATCCTTTGCTTCCAACAGGAGGCGCTTATAGCTATTATGTTCTTGCCGCTGGGACGCCTTTCGCAGAAGGCCTTTCTTCAACACCGAAGCATCAAATTAAAATTAAAACACAAACACAACCTCCTGTCATTACGAATGCTACTGCTTTTGAGGCACGTCGTGTTCGTCTTTCATGGGATGCCCCAGATGCAGATGTTCCACTTCAGTATCGTGTTTATCGTGTCTCTGGAACAAAATATGTGGCAGTCACGGATTGGATTAAAACCTCTGAAACATTGTTCTATGATACGACAAAGGAAGCGAAAGTTGCGTACGTTGTGGTTGCTCAAGACATTTATGCCGGTGGATTCATCAGTGACTATTCTTCTTCTGTTTTAGTCAATCTTTCCGAGGAAGAACTTCCCGAAGTTACGATTAATGCGAGTGCGACTCAAGGTAACTTAACGGATATTACAATCTCATTTAATAATGACTCAGGATTTTATGCGGGTATTGTGCGTTATGCAAAGAATCGTTCAGGGGAATGGGTAAAAAGTATGGCCTCATCCTACAAAATAATTAATCAATATGTAGATGAAACTGCGGTTCCAGGTGTCGATTATGAGTATGATGTTATTTTCAAAATTGATCCTAAGGATACGGTATCACGCTCAAAAACAAAATCGAGAATTCCTGCCTATCGTGGAATTTCTCCTGCGACTTTAACCGCAACACAAGGTTCTTCAAGCAGTTTAGTTGTGAAATGGAAGATGCCAAAGGGTTCGACCCATGTGAAGTTTGAACGTTTTGATGGCACTTCATGGACATCGCTTTATGACTGGGTAAAAATGACCTCTTATAAAGACGTTCAAGCACAAATGGGAGCTGTTTATAGTTATCGCGTGACTGTCGCGGCTGACGAAACGGGGCGTCATGCTTCTGCACCTTCAGAAGTGATGGGATGGATTTCTTTGACCCCTCCAACAAAAGTGACCGCGGGTCAATCCACAGGACATTATGCTCAAATTGTTTGGGATAATACCAAAGCATCTTCTCAACGCACTGGCTTTATCATAGGACGTTCTACGAATGGGAAAAAATCTGGAACAGCTTGGGAAGTTTTACCTCAAACCCTCTCGTATACGGCGACTTCTTTTGAAGACTATACAGCTACACCAGGCGTCACTTATACTTATTTTGTCAGCTGTGCGACGGCGTCGGATTCTGAAGGCTCTGAGCACTTTACCCGTTGGAGTAGCGGCGTGAAAGCATCTCGTTTACTTTCAAATGAAAATAATGTTGTCGCATCTTTTGATAAACGATACGATGGAATTAAAATTTCATGGAACGCTGTTGATGGGGCTGGAACTTATAGTTTATATCGCAACGATTCCCCCTCGTCATTAGAGGGCAATATCACTTTACTCACGAAAAAAGCAATTGCCGATCGTGAATATATGGATTATGATATTAATCTTGTTGCAGGTAAACGTTATTATTACTTTGTAAAATCGCATGTTAAAAAATCATATAATGCCAAAACATCAAGCGACTATACAAATCTTAAAGACGCAGGTTGCGTAATGTATCGTGAGAATGCATTAGTTTTTGCGCCAGCGGGTGTAGCGTTATCAATGGCAGTGGATAGTATTGCTTATGGTTTGACGACAGAAATGACGCGCCCTGCAGTTACAATTCCTTCTGCCAGCAAAGCCCCTAAAGGGATTGTTCAATATATTGATCCAATGTCGTTGGAACGCATTCGTTTGAATCCCTCCAATACAAAGTTAAAACCCAAGTTCAAAAAGATTTCAATGCGATATATTGAAAGCAATTCTGATAGTGTAACTTATTATCATACTTCAAACGTTGCTCTTTTCCAAAGTGCGAATTATAAAAATGCAGTAACTGCCAAGAATGCAACTCAATCAACTTCAGAATTTTTACTTGATACAACGTATGCCGTGGGGCAGTTAGATTCATTAATGTTGGATCCGCAATTAATCTTCTCTAAAATCTATACCCCTTATAGCACGCGTGATGATATTTATGATATGAAAGGGGTTGCACGGAATAATGAGGCTTATCATGTTTCTGAACCGATGTCAATGGTTGCGCCAAAGTTAAAAACTCTCGCTAGTCCTATTGAAATCACTGCTACGGGAGCCATTGTTCGCGTAGAAGGCGATTTTGTCGGGACCAAACTTCCTTCCGCATGGATAGAGTGGCGCGTTGGTACTACTGGAAAAGTGACCCAATCTAAAGTCTCAACTCGTGTGATTGAAACAGGTTGGATTAAAGGTGGCGTGAAATTGACGAATGGTTCTTATGTTCAAAAGATGGATGGATCATCTGCTTTTGACGTTGTGATTCCTTCTTCTTGGAGAGATGCCACAAAAGCACCTTGGAAAGGGACGGATCCATCAACACTTCAGACATGGTTAGTTATTAAGAATACAAATGGTTATGCCTCTATTCCTGTAACAATAGAGAATAAGTAACAAATGTATATTAAAATCTTAGACGAGGATTGATTCAATTCTCGTCTTTTTTTATGATAAAAGTTTTCTATGCCTTAATGAATGAAAGCGAATAAATCAGAAGGGTAAATCTTTTTTGAGTTTTTTTTGAGAATATAATTTGCTTTTTTAACATTGTGGTGTATATTATAATACACAAGATATACGGCGTGGTAGCCAAGTGGTTAGGCAGGAGTCTGCAAAACCTCCTACACCGGTTCAATTCCGGTCCACGCCTCCAATCAATCATATCGCGGGATGGAGCAGAGGTAGCTCGTCAGGCTCATAACCTGAAGGCCGTTGGTTCGATTCCAACTCCCGCAACCAATATTTTCGGAGAGTGTTTAACACTCTCCTTTTTCTTTTTAAATATCCTTTTTGTTGTAGCGCATTTGTGAAGAGAAGATAAATTGATTCTTCAGTATCGACAACAATAAAAAAAGCCGAAGTTGGATTTCAACTTCGGCTTAAATAAGAGTGGGTTAAGGGTTTATTTTTCGATTTCGATTTGAACCGCTTCTTTTATAATTGGAAGCGTAGTCATGCTTTTTCCTGTAGAGATAACAAGGTAAGCCTCCGTGGGAAGTTCAATGAGGTTTTTAGGTGTTGTCACTTTAATTTTACTATAACCATCTTCATTGGTGATTAAAGATTTGTTTAAGTGATTTTCACCTTTAGCATATCCGCCTACAACTTTGCAGTTCACTTTTTTAATCACATTACCCTCTTTGTATTCAATCCATACTTTGGGTGTTGACATCCCAAAATATTTGCCTGTAATCATGACACTTTCATCTGCATGTAAGGCGATGGAGTCAGCATCGGTTTTGGGCGCTACAAAGATTAGATCAGTATAGAGTTGCATCTCTGCATTATTGAATATTTCATTTTTACCCCCTTTGGCCTTCATCCACACTTTACCTATCACATTATGTTGATTTTCGCGAATGAAGTCTGCTGTAAATATCCCTTCTTTATTGGCTTGGGTATGACGCGCAGGGCTAAACAAGGCTACATTCGTTTTGTTCCATGCACGGATGCGAAATGCTCCAGGTGTGAAATTATAAACGGCGAGGGAGAGTTTGCGTTCAACAGTACGCGTTGAAGTTTCATCGTTATAATATACGGTAATAGCGGGTGCTTTACTGAATGTTGCCGTTTCAAGATCTTCATCAAAGGCGAGTCGATTAACATAGAATGGATCTGCTAAAACGCCTTGTGCGATTCTTTCGGAATCAAATTCAGGATGATAGAGATACCCTCTTGCCGCTGATGAGAAACCATCACTTGCACGATTCCCTTTCGGATCATTGGATGCTTTAACAATATATTCATATTGCGTGGTGGCATCAAGATTAAAGTTGTCAGAGAATTGAGATGCAGTTGTCCATTTCTTGTTCAACGCAACAAATTTATCTTTAGTGCCAGCATGTCGACGAAGCACTTGATAGTATTTTGCCCCAGCCACTTCGCTCCATTCAATATCAATCCGCGCTTTGTTGAGTCCTTGATCTGCATGAACTAATGCGACATCTTCAAGGGCGCGATACCCTTTTTTCCCTGCACTCCATGCCGTGGGATAGAGATTCCCATATTCATCACTGACGGCTTCCGATACAAAGTAGGTATAATCGTTTCCTGCTGAAACACTTTCATCAACAAACGATGTTTCAAAATCGCCTAAAAGAACGGCATCTTTATTGTTTTTTGTGCCACGTTGGACTAAGAATTTGGGAGATGCGCTTGTCGCTTTTGAATTGCGTGTAAAGGCAACTTCAATACCGCGAATGAGTGCGGGTGTCTTTTTACTTCCGCCAGAAACTGTATCAATGCGAGGGGCAGGAATTTGTGCCCATCCCATAATAGTGTCATCAGGTGAAACATAGAAACGGGCATCTGTTCCTTGATCGTCTTTAGCGATCGCGAGGAAGTAGTAGTATACTTTGTTTTCGATAAGAAGGGTGTTGTCTGCTTTGGTGTTCGCATGGACAAAACGTGTGCCACGGTTCCAACCTTTCGCATGGAATTCATCCAATGAAAGAGGCGCGCTGCTTTCGTGGGTGGCGTAGATAATGCTATAATAGGGATAACCTGATACGGCTTTCCAGCTCACCGTGATTTTGCCGGTTTGTGTCCCTTGTGTTGCGCTGATGGACTCAACCATTCCTGCGGACTTATTGGCTTTTATATTTGAAAAGGCGGATTCCCCATTGCCATCGACATCACCTATTGCGGTGACTGCCCAATAGTAAACTCCATTATTATCGCCATGTTCCCACGCAAAACTAGTGGCGTTGGGATCGTTGATTTGATAGGTAACGACACTTGTTTTCATATCTTTATTGGGGGATTGATATACTTTATATCCCGCTACATTCATGGAATTCAATGAACCTGTTAATCCTTTGGGGGCTTTCCATGTTACAAGAACTCGGTGATCTTTTTCAACGGCACTGGTGAGGGAGGGGGCATTGAGTTTGGCTACTTCCACAAGAAGATTGGCTTTCCCTGAGATTAAGAATGAATCGACAACGGCAACACACCATTCATTGTGATATGGAATATGTTCTGGATTTTCCCAAACCAAAGTTGCACCTTCGTATTTTTGACCATCAATATGGGTGATTACCACGTTTTCAAGACTCGATTTTGATAAAGGTTGTCCTGCAAAAATGGGGCTTGGATCAGCTTTTACCACCATCTCAAAAGGACTCTTCGTGACTGTGATTTTTATTTCGCAAATCTCAGGCGCATTGAAATTTGCAGATGTATCTTGTGCAATATTCAAGAGTGTTTCACCTTCGGCAAGCGCCGTTAAGATGCCTTGCGAATCAACACTCACGATAGTGCTATCAAGTACATTAAAGAGGTAAGGTGAATTTTCGTTGGCAGGAATACCCCCCTCTACTTGTATTTGAAGTACTTCTTTAACATAAAGAGCGATCTCTTTTTGTGCGATAATTTCTGGCGCATTTGCCCGTTGAACTTCTACAGGAACTTCCCCTGTTGTATTTTGATAGCGACTATCTTCTGAAATAAAATTCCATCCTTCAAGATGTGTCCCTACCTCAAGAACTTTATGAGGGGCATTAAATGCAATTTTACCTGCAATATCAGCCGTAATATTAGCTTTTTCGAGTATGTCACCATAGGTCATGTGGGTCACACTGATTGTCAAGTTTGGAACGATCGCACTTACAGTGATGTTCACGGTAAGAGGGGCTTGGATTGCATGATTTGCGTCACCTGTATGATGAACAACAACTGCGCCATTACCTGCGTGAAGTGCTGTTACAAGTCCTGTAGAATTTACACTAACGGCTCCACTGGCTTGGTAAGTGAAATTTCCACCCACGTTGTTATGACTCAAACTAGGATTGAGTTGTTGGGTATTGAATACATTGAGTTCAAAAGCATTCATAGGTTGAATGGTGACGAGAGTTTGAACAATGGCCAAAGCGCCTGCTTGATAATTTAAGGCGTAATTTCCATTTGCATCGAGTGTTGAGGTTGCTCGAATGACGTTGGGGTAGGTGCCCACCGCCCATGTTTCAGGAGAACCTGTGACTTGCGTGGTATAATTGAACGTTTCATCAAACGCCCCAGTTGCAACATTGGCGTGGGTGATGGGGGGATATGGCGTACCATAAGAGAGTGTTTCGTTATTGACAATAATTTCTAACGCTTTAGGTGAAACTGAAAACTCAGGTGCATTTGCATTGACAAGATTCCAGTTGGTTTCCGCATTAGGGGTGAGTCGACCTGAAAGACTATAATGGCCTACGTTTAATGCATTTTGAGTGGATTCAACGTTATCTTTCACAAAAAGATATTCAATATCATCTTCTGTAAAATTCGTTGCATTAGGGCTGGCTGTAAAACCATTGCGTGCAACCGCTTCTCCGTAAGTTATATTTTCAACATCGTTATAAACGATTGAAACAATTCCTTTATGGTTTGATTCAATGGCTCCTATATCTGCAAAACCTTTTTGGATACGTGCATTATCATAAATATCAGTTTCGCCAACAACGTCATAATTTTGGGCGCGATTGACATAAGGAGAATTGGCTATAAGCTCAAGATTTAAGTCGCTATGATAGCCTTCAATCCCCGCCACATCGGAGATGTTCATCAATGGATTGCTTTCAATTAAAAGGTTGCCATTTCCAGAGAGTTCAATATCGCTTGCATTATAAGTGAATGTGCCAGAAGGGATGGTTGCGCTGTTATTATAAATCACACTATTACGGAGTGTTAAGTAAGTTCCAGAGAACAAAGGTGCGCTACTTTCAACAGCTTTATTATTGATGACTGTGCAATTTTTGAGCTCAAATCCAGCACTATGTGTTGCAATAATTGCGCCACGATTGGCATTGGTGCCTTGGTTGTACGCAAAGATAGAGTTGGTAATTGATAAGTTGCTATTGCGTGCCCAAATACAAGATGCGCCAGGACCTTTGTTTGCTGTGAATAAACATCCATTGACATGAAATGTGGTGGTGTTATCGCGGCCTGAACCAATGGCTGCACCCGTGTGATCTATGTAATTTCCGCCATCTTCAAAGTATTGGTTATTGTGAAACCATGATTTCGTAATCGTCATGGTTTTGTTATTCCCTAAAACCCATAGTCCAACACCTCGGTAGTCCTGTCCATCAATCACGCTGGTATAGGCACTATTATCGCGAACGATGGATTGCGTAATCACGCATGAAGCATCTCCACGAATGGCTGTTTTGGTTGCTTTTTCAACGACAACGCCATTAAGTGTTGCGTTTTCACCCATTAAAATCATAGGCGTAGTAAACGCTGTCCCTTCACCTGAAAAAACTGTAAGATTGGAAAATTCCCAAGGATATTTTGAATTTTCGATGTAAGGACGCGTGTTTTTTATTGGATCGTACCCGCCTTCAAGCGTGACATTTGCAGGAATTGTAAGTGGGGTTGTTAGATGATAAAATCCACCTGCGATAAGCACTTTTTCAACACCTTGTGTGTTCAGAACATCTTGAAGGTTTTCTTTTGCGCTTGCGTTTTCCCAATTGACGCCGAGTTGATTGCCTGAACCTGTTTCAGTGACGAAAAGAGAGGGAATATCCCCTGCCGAATAGATAACATGTAACGTGTCGCTAAAGGTTTCATCAAAGAGTTCTGACGCAGGTAAATGCCCTCTAAAATAATAGACTCCGTGCGATAAATTTGCGGGTACAACTTGGTAATTTAAATCATCGATAGCGTATTCGAGTTGAGTTCCTGGAGGGGCATCAACAAAAGAGAGATTATTTAATGAATTAATGATTTTAGGGGTTGATGCAAACACAAGTTCTACAACTTGTTTTTGAATAATGGAGTGTTCATAAGCCCCAATAGTGGGGGCAGTTGCTGAGCGTTCTTCGCCGAGAATATCAAAGGAGGGTGTTCCTGCTACAAGCCCATTGCCAAATGCAATATCGTTGGTTGCAGGCGACCAATTATGATGTGCTTTGTATCCATCAGATCCTGCAATGGTTGCTGGATATTGGAATGTCATTTTAGCATTTGTCGCTACAGTTCCTGAAGTCGATTCAACATCAGTGGTAGAGTAGAGATTTTGGGCATTGACAACGCCAGTGCCTGTGAGTTCTACAATATTGGTATTGAATGATTCTGCATCTACAAAACATTCGCTATTATTGTTATCATTGGTTCCAGCGTCAACGCCAAATTGTCCTTTGAATCCATTCGATTTTTCATTACCCCAAATAATATTGTTGCGAGCGGTAAATACTTGGGCTGACCCTGCAAGACCGCCTGCTGTTTCTACAACTTGTTTGTTTTTGACAATGGTACAATTTTGAACAGTAGTTTCGGCTGTTGAATAAATTCCTGCTCCCGTATTATTGGCAATCAAGCAGTTGGTTACTGTAAGCGGACTGGTGGTGTGAATCCCTCCGCCAACTTCACTGTTCCCGCGTACATAATTTCCTGAAATAACACATTGTGAAATGGTAGTTCCAGTGGCTTCAACATAAATCCCTGCTCCATGATGACTATTATTATTGTTTAAATAATTGCCTATGATATGGCTTCGGCTGATTTCTGCTGAACCCCCTTTGATCGCAATTCCGCCACCGTGACCCCCACTTTCATTATTAAAATTTCCATAGATATCGCAATGATCAATCACATGAGAGCCTCCAGTAATTAAAATACCTCCACCATCTGATTTCATACGATTGTAGCGAATGGCACTATTTTCAATGCGTGTTGACCCACCTGTAATTTTGAGTCCGCCACCGCCTGAGCCTCCGCTCCAAGGCCAAAAACGTTCGATAATTACATTTCGGAATATAACGTTGGTGCCTGAAACGAGGAATGCGCCATGTTGCGTTCCAAAACCATTCGGGACGGTTCCTTCGGTGTTTGATGATGAAAAACGGATTCCGTCAATAACAACATTGCCCGTTACATCGCCAGAGATAACATTTTGACGCCAAACAAGGGTTTCGTTTACGAATTGATAAGGACGTCCATTGTGAACACGTGCGCGCTCAGATAACGCACTTTCACTCCCTAAAAAACCGCCCACAAGCGTGATATTTTTAGAGAGAGAAAGGGCTTCATTGTAAGCTCCGGCTTTGATCCAAATGGCATCGCCATTTTCTGCGAGAGTGATGGCACTACTAATGCTCTTCTTTGCCGTTGACCAAGTGAGTCCATCACCTGTATCATCTGCTTGAGAAGCATCTACGTAGTAGCGTGTTTTGCCAGTTTCGTGTGCCTCTGGTTGCACGCCTTGCGCAAGAAAAGGCAGGCAAAGTGCCACGAACATGCCACACCATTTCAATAGCCGAGATAAAGCGTTGAAAGGTGGATTGAGTTTTTTTGAGTGAGTCATAATCGACCTCCGTTGTTGAGTTTTTGGGTTAATGGTTTAAGTTTATTGGATAAATAAGTATAAAAATATCTATTTATAGTCTGCAAATCTAGTAGATATTAAGACGCTTTTTCAACAACATTGAATGTTGCGTGTGTTTAACTTCTAAATTTGAGAGCCTTTCATATCTCTCATTTGCTTAACGATTCCTTTGTTCGTTAATGATTGTTTTTATTTCTATACATATATACGGCAAATAAAGAAGAGTGTTT
>CAZIVM010000044.1:0-15444 GCA_964542845.1 uncultured Victivallales bacterium | reverse complement strand
CAAACATGACAAAATTAAAGAAATAAATGGTAAAAAAAGTTAGAAATGAAAAATAAAGGGGTTGCTATTTCAAAAAAATGTCGTATATTATAAAGATATTGTATAATTATAACATTTAAATTAAATAAAGGAACACTATGTCAGAACTCATTTCTTCTTTTTTCAATCTCGCTCAGGCGAGCTCATTAAGCGATGTCTTAAACCATCTCTCTTCCCTCCCCTATATTATCGTCATTATCCTTTTCTTCGGGTTTTGCGTATTCATCCATGAACTCGGACACTTCCTCATGGCGAAAGCATGCGGTCTCTACGTTGGTGCGTTTTCAATCGGATTCATGAAAATATGGGGTAAAAAATGGCGTGGGGTCGAATACCGTATTGGTTGGCTCCCATTTGGTGGCTATGTCGATCTCCCCCAAATCGATGGAAGCGGAGATATTCCTGTGGATGGTGAAGGGAAACAGCTTCCTCGCGCCACCCCATTTGTTCGTTTAATTGTGGCACTTGCAGGACCTATGGCAAATATTATTTTTGGTTTCTTATTGGCCATTCCAATTTGGATTCACGGAATCCCTAACAATTTCCCACCTCAAGATCAATTTATCGTTACACATATTAATCAAGCCTCTCCCGAATATGCAGCAGGACTTCGTAATGACGACATTATTACCCATATTGATAGCGAACCGATTCAACGCATGGATTGGTCGAGCTTTGTGGAACACATGGCGTACTACTCGGGTGAAGTGACGCTCTCTATTCGTAAACCTGATGGTGTTGATTCTCAAATTACGTATCGTCCCGTACCCAATACAACACGTCTTCGTGGGGAATCTGTGGCGTATCCATTTTTTGAATCCAAAATTCTCCCAGCAGTTAAGCCCGTGATCGACTCCCCTGCAGCCAAAGCTGGGTTACAACAATATGATATTATTGTGGCGATGCAACTTGAAGGACTCGACAAACGCGAAATTGTTGAACGCAAAGATGTTGTCAAATACCTTTCACAAATTGATGGATCTCGCGAAGTTTGGCCTTGCGATATTTGGGTACGACGCGACCATCAAGTCATTGACTCCCCTTTCCGTGTTTACTCTGAACGTCAAAACTACGCCACAGATTTAGGAATCGCCCTCACAGCGTATGTTGCACCTTATGTCACCCAATCGGGCAACCCCTTGCTTCAAAAAGGCGATGTCATTCTTTCCATTAACCAACAAAACGCTACAAAATTTGAACAAATTCGTGATCTTTTAATCACTGATTCTGCAGATGTCAAACCTCTGACGCTTGACGTTTTACGCGATTCCGCGCGTTTAGAAGTGGTCTTAAAACCTTATCCTAAAAAATTGACCACCGATACACCTACCGCTTTCGACTTTGTTCAAGTGGTTAAAATCACAGGTATTACACCAGAATCTGATGCTGAAAAACAAAATATTAAATCTGGGGCATATCTCTTGAATCGTGCTGAAATCTTGCACAAATATCCAGAGAACTATCCGATTGGAAAAACGGTTTCGCTTTTGGTGCTTAATCCCGACGAAAACCAAGCAAAACAAATTGAAGTGTTGCCTAGCACCTTATATTTAATTGGAGTCGACTTCTTTGGCACCCGTCACCAAACCCCATGGAAACAGTTCACACATACTTGCAAATCCACATGGAAAATGCTCAGTGGAATGGTGGATCGTCAATCGAACATTAGTGTTAAAAACATGTCAGGCCCCATTGGTATTATCAATGTAGTGCACAAAGTCGCGCAAGTAAGCATATGGAGTGCAATTTCATTAATTGTGGTAATTTCGTTTAGTTTGGGTCTCTTCAACTTATTCCCCATACCTATTTTAGATGGTGGACACATTATGTTTAGTCTTTTTGAAATCATTGTGCGCCGTCCAATCCCCTCATCCATTATGCGTCCAATCATGTACACATTCTTTGTTCTCCTTATCGGACTCATGTTGGGCGTAACCGTTCTTGACGGTTTCCGCGTTTCTAAAAACTACGAAGCCTCCCCATCAGATCCTTTCACGACCCCTTTAATTCTCCCTGATAACGGTTCTAATTAAAGTCTATGCCTATAATCAAACCACCCGAAATCCTCCCCGTCATGGTGGGGACAGCGGGGCATGTCGACCACGGCAAAACCTCGCTTGTACATCTCCTCACGGGGTGCAATACTGACGCACTCAAAGAGGAGAAAAAACGAGGGTTAACGATTGACTTAGGTTTTGCGCCTTGCTTGGTTGCAGGGAATCGAATGGTTGGGATTGTCGATGTCCCCGGGCATATCGACTTCATTAAAAATATGGTGGCGGGTTCCGCTTCACTTGATATTTTAATGTTGATTGTGGCCGCGGATGATAGCGTGATGCCTCAAACCCTTGAACATCTTCAGATTGTAAAACTCTTACGAACCCCCCTGGTCATGGTGGTCATTACCAAAATTGACCTTGTTGAACCCGATATGGTTGAAATGGTCAAAGAGGATGTTGCCGACTTTTTAGGAAAAGCAGGTTATCCAGACTCCCCGATTATTCCCATGTCGAACATCACACTTGATGGGATTAGTAGCGTGCGAAACACCCTTAGCGAGTTAGTCACTTTGGCACGCGAAAAACGTGAAAATGATCCTATTCGTCATCAAGCCTTTCGCATGAATATCGAACGCGTATTTTCTGTCAAAGGATTTGGGACGGTTGCAACGGGGATTCCTATCTCGGGCGTATTACATAATGGCGACAACGTTGAATTACTTCCCGCACATGAAGAGGGAAAAATCCGTAGCGTTCAAAACTACAAACATAAGTCAGACAAGGTGTTGCCCAATGCGTGTAATGCCATTAACATATCAGGCATTGAAGCGGATCATGTGACACGCGGAATGACCCTTGCCATGCCGAATGTCTATCAAGCTGTAACCCGCGTGACGGTTCAACTACTCAATGTCGGCAGAATTCCAATTACGGATGGAATGTCAGTGCGGTTTCACGCAGGGACATCGGGCGTACATGCAGAGATAGCCCTCCTCTCTTCTGAACCGATTAGACCGGGTTGTTCTGGATTTATTCAATGTCGTTTATCAGAACCTGTCGTATTATTGGCAGGGGATCATTTTATTTTACGTCGTTATTCACCCTCCGAAACCCTTGCAGGCGGAAAAGTGATCTCTATTCAAAATGTGAAATATAAACGCAACGAACCCCATCTTATAGAGCGATTTGAACACGCAACAGAAGCGGTGCAAAACAACCAACTTGCCCTTGCCGAAATTTATGCTGGCGGACACGCCATCTTTAACGGAATGGAAATGATGAAATATGCGGGACTTGTTGATCAAAATGCAAAAGAGAGTCTTCAAAAATTGGTTGAACAAAACATCATTATTCAACTCGACCCAACAACGTATGTCACTCAAAATCGTTTAGCTGAAATTTCAACACGCGTCCAACGCGTCGTATCTCATTTTCACAATCAAAAAATTTATTCATGGGGCGCAGAACCTGGGCTCATCGCATCGGCGCTTACGATTACGCCACAAGCGGGAAAACCATTATGTGAATGTCTTGCCAAAACCTATCCTGAAATTTACAAGATGCGTCATGCCCGTTTGAGTTTGAGTTCATTTTCTCCTAAAATTAGTGCCAAACAAATGAAACAAAAAGAGGAATTGCTCAACTACTTGCAACAATGTGCAGAAAAAATTCCAGCGCAAGGCACCCTTCTTGATGAGTTACAACTTACGTCTCCCGAACTCAAGTTTTTAATCAAAGTTTTAATCGAATCTAACGAAGTGATGCAAGTAGGCAAACACGTTTTTGAATACGAACTTTATCAAAAATTATATCATGACACCCTCCAATGCTTTAAAGACCACCCCGAAGGGGTCACCCTTAATCACTTGCGTGATGTGACCCATCTGAGCCGAAACATGCTGGTGGCGTTTATCGAACACATTGATGGGAAAGGTCTCACGCGACGTCATGGCGATTTACGTTTTTTAACAGGAGCTCAAAACAAATGAACCCACTGAATATTTTACCCGAATGTCCTGTCCCTGATGATTTTCAATGCGCGCGTTGTGGCGCGTGCTGCGAATGGGAAGGGAATGTCAAAGTCACCGAAGAAGAGATCTCAAAAATTGCGGAATTTGTTGGGTTAGGTCGTGATGAATTTATGGATCGCTATGTGCGTTTAACACACGATCGTAAAGGACTTTCCCTCACGGATAGAGAAGATAATGGACACTGTATTTTTTATCTCAATACGCCCCCTGATGGACCTCGCTGCATTATTCAAGAAGTTAAACCTACCCAGTGTAAAGGATTCCCTTTTGAATGGAAGTTTCGTGGATGGGAAAATGCCTGTGGGGCGATGAAAAAAGGGAAAGAATAATGCGTGCAGATGTTTGGTTAGTTGACCATCAACTTGTGGAGAGTCGCGAACAAGCACAACGTCTTATTGCAAAAGGGGTTGTAAAAGTTGAATCAACCCAAAAAGTGATTAAAAAACCTTCAGAAAAAGTGGCCGACGATGTAGTTTTAATCTGTGAAGAACAGGAACAATATGTTTCTCGTGGTGCTTATAAATTGATTGAGGCATTGGACTTATATTTACCTGATGCGACAGGAAAAATTGTGGTGGATATTGGCGCATCTACGGGAGGATTTACCGATTTATTGCGTCAGCGTGGCGCTCAAAAAGTATATGCTATTGATAGTGGTTCCAATCAATTACACACTAAACTTCAAGGCGATAAAGCGATTATTTCACTTGAAAATACCAATGCGCGTTATCTCAAGAAAAAGGATTTCAAGCCTTTACCCAATGTCGGTGTGATGGACGTTTCATTTATTTCAGCCACATTAATTATGCCGACGCTCGCAGAAATTTTAGATGGAAATGCGTTTATTTTTATCTTGGTGAAACCACAATTTGAAGTTGGACGCGAATTTTTAGGAAAAAATGGCGTTGTTCATGATGTTGATGCACGCGAAATGGCCGTACAAAAAGTGGTCGAGTGTGGAAAACAAATTTGTAAGTGGCAACATCTCAATACCCTCCCTTCTCCCATTCAAGGACCTCAAGGGAATTACGAATTTATTGCCATTTTTAAAAATTCAAACGCTTAAGTTGTTGATTTTTTGAAAAAAAAACATCAATATATACAAGATGAGTTGATTTTTTAAAGCGAAACATGTATATTATAATAATGTATTACGCCATTAAAACCTAAAATTATACAACAAACACTCTTTAGTCGCATGATGCTGAAATTTCTCAATTCTCTTATTGCATTCATTATCATATTTTCCTCTTACGCGGGCGAAATCGATTCGTTTGAAGATATTCCTTCATCAGATCATACAACATTATCTCGACCCTATGGGACGTTTACTGTAAGCGAAGGAACGCTTTCAATTCAATCAGGCCATGGCGCAACAGGAAATAAAGCTTTACGCATTCAAGCAGGCAAAGCCAACGTTCAACTTAAATTAAATGAAACGCTCACTTCTAACGCCATTTTATCTTTTAGGGCGCAACGGTGGACACGTTCAGGACCATTCAAGTTTTCAATCGAAACCATCGAAGAGGGAACAACCACGCCCAAACGAATTTATACAGGGGATCATATTCCTCTTGAATATAGTCCTAAAATTGAAATTCCTTTGAGCAAAGGAACTAAAATATTGCGTTTTATTTCCCATACAGGTGGAACATTAGAACGTCGCAATGGCGGAATACTCATCGATGATTTACAAATTGATCCTCTCTTGGAAATGAAAGTGGAAAGTGTAAATATTGAACAACATAATACCCCCATGCTCATTCACTCAAACCACAACGAACTCCTCTCAATTCACATGAATGCTCATGGCGAAAAAGATCCTGTAGAACTTTCTGAAATTATATTTACTTTTAATGGTTCAACGGATCTCTATGATTTTGATGGACTCGCCTTATATGACGTGAGAGATGTCAAACCTGTTCGCATTGCTCAAACTTTTATTACAGGAGGAAAAGCGACGTTTAAACTTAAATATGTGCTTAAACATGGCAAAAATCCTCTCATACTACGTCCGATTTTCTCATCTACAGTTAGTATCGATAATCGTATAGATGCGCAATGTGTTAGTATCAAATTTAATAATAGCGACATCTCTTTTCCTTTCACCGTTGTTAAAGATGCGGAGCCTCTTCGTATCGGCATAGATATGGGCCCCTACCCTGCCGATTCTTGTCATACATTTCGAATTCCAGGATTAGCAAGAACACGTCGTGGCACATTAATCGCGGTATGGGATAATCGTTATAAAAGTGCTGCAGACCTTCAAGGTGATATTGATATCGGCATGCGTCGAAGCACAGATGGGGGGAACAAATGGAGTCCTCTTCAACCCATTATCAATATGGGGACTTATGATTTTAAACCTGAAGATCAAAATGGTGTAAGCTCCCCTTGTATCTTAGTAGACAACAAAACAAATACTATTTGGGTGGCGGCACTTTGGATGAACGGAAAGCCTGGGCAACGTGTATCGACAGCATCTAAACCCGGTTTAACCCCTGATGAAACAGGACAAATTGTATTGGTCAAAAGTACAGATGATGGAGTAACATGGTCGAAACCTATCCATATTACACAACAAATCAAAAAGCCTGAATGGAATCTCTTTTTTCAAGGTCCTGGCAAAGGAATTTGTATGAAAAATGGAACATTAGTTTTTCCCGCACAGTACAAAGATGCAAACGATGTATCTTATTCAACCATTATTTATTCACAAAATCATGGGATTACATGGCATGTCGGAAAAGGGGCAAAACCGAATACGACCGAAGCTCAAGTTGTTGAACTTGACAATGGAAATTTAATGTTAAACATGCGAGATAATAATGGAGGGAGTAGCTCCGTATGTGTGACAAACGACTTAGGACGAACATGGAAAAAACATTCTTCTGATCGTAAAGGGTTGCAAGACCCCATTTGTCAAGCAAGTCTTATTCGCTGGCACTCATACAGTAATCCCAAAATCCTTCTTTTTTCAAATCCGAATACAACAAGTGGACGACATCACTTAACCCTTAAAGCAAGTCTTGATGATGGGACAACATGGCCCGTCAAACATCAACTGATGTATGACCCACGTCCAACTTTTGGATATTCATGTCTCACTCAAATTGATGAAAAATATGTGGGCGTTCTTTACGAAGGTAGAGGACAAATGTATTTTATGCGAATCCCAATTAAAGAAATTATAAAACTCTAACCCCCCCTCCTAAAAAATGATTCTCTCAAACAACTCTCTTTTTCTTGACTGCGCAGCAGCCATGCCCGCCGAAAAAAAATTCATTGAATACTATATGCAATGCGCACTTGAAAATGGTTATATTAATCAAGAGTCGATTCACAGTGTGGCGATGCAAAACCGTAAACGTCTCGAAAATGCAGAAAAGCAGATAAGTCGCGCATTTGCCCATGGCGAACATCATGTCCACTGGGCAGCAACAGGCAGTGAGGCGATTTCACTTTTAGGGCATGTTTTACAGGCGATTGTCCCTAAAGAATCCAAAGTGATTTTAACACCAGACCATCATAAATCTGTGATTTCATCTCTCGAACTTGCCTTTGGGAAAGAGCGTTTAATTTATTGTCCGATTCTTCCAAGTGGAGCATTTGATCTCGAAAAAATGAATGCGATTTTTTCAAAAGAAAACATTGGATTAGTTGCAGTACCGCATGTGGTCAGCGAAACGGGTTTTATTCATGATTTAAATGCAGTAAGAGATTGTATGAATCAACACCAATCCAAAGCATTATTATTTGTCGATATGGTTCAAGCGGCAGGAAAAGTCCCATCCGCGTTTGAAAGTGCGAAAATAGATTTTGCAGTATGTTCGGCACATAAACTCGGGACAATTCCAGTGGCAGCAGTGATTTATCGCCCGAAAGCAGCGCGTGCTATCTTTGATGAGATGCGTCATCAATATCGTGCAGGACGCCCTGATTTAGCGTCGTGCGAATCGATTGCTTTTGCAGCAGAAACGTATGCAAACACCATGTCGGAACACAACATTAAATGCGAAGCACTCAAACTTGCCTATAAAGAAGCCATCCAAAAAGTAAATCAAGACAAAAAACTCAACATTCACTTTTTTGAAGGGGAAACTTCCCCATGGATTCTCTCTTTTTGTTTACCGAAATATCAAGGGGCAATCATTGTACGAATGTTAAGTGAACTTGGGATTCATTTGGGTTCAGGCTCTGCATGTCAATCCGAGAATCCGAATCCAAGTTACGTCTTAGAAGCGATGAAAGTCCCTCGTGATGTTGCGTTTGGACTCGTTCGCGTGAGTTTCTCTCCCTATTGTGAAGCCCATGAGCTTGAACGTTTTATTACCGCTTTTGAAAAAGTGATTCAAAATTATTAAGTTTAACAGAATACTGCGCCAATAATTCCAGCGATTAACATTAATAACAGAAAATTAACTTTAGTTTTGAGCTGAAATATAATCGTTGCCACACAAATACAGAGGGGAACCCAACGTACGGCAAAATCAATGTTATGGGGATGTGTTTTGGATGCGACAAGTTCTTGCAAATAAGTTAAGAAAGGGAATTGTGTTGTCGTAATTGAGACCTCAATAAAAAGAATAATCGCAATGCAAATCATCGCTAACGATGCAGGACGCATCCCTGCAAAAATACCTTGTACAAAAATCGTATCTTGATAACGTTTCAGGAATTTTGAAGCAATAATGACAAGCAAAAACGATGGAACAACAAGCGAAATCGATGCAATGATTCCTCCCCATATCCCAAATTGAGAAAATCCCACATACGTTGCCGTATTAATCCCTATCGGGCCTGGCGTAATTTGTGCTAAAGAAATAAGCTGTGTAAAAACATCAGTGGAAATGAGTTGATATTTTTGCACCATGTCTTCCAGCAACAAGGGCATCAAGACATATCCCCCGCCAAAACTTAATAGGGCATATTTCATAAACAAAAGAGAGAGCATATAAAGGGTCATGATGCACGCGCTTTCATTTGTGATCGATGGTTAAGAATATGACGAATCCATATATAAATAATCCCAACAATCATCGAGCTCACCAATAAATAAGCCGGACTAATAGTGAAAATTAAGTTGGCAATCAACACCGCGCCGAGAATACAAAAATCAAAAGTTCGCTTTAACACCTTTTCCGCTAAACGATATGCGGTTGCAAAAATCAACCCCACAATACAAGCATTTAATCCCCAAAATGCGCCTTGAATACGCGGATGATCCGTCGGGATTAAGGTCATGATGGATGCAATGAGTAGCACGATGGCAATCGGAGGAACGAGTGTCCCTAGAACTGCACAAAAAGCGCCACGCCACCCTGCGACATGATACCCTAGCGTGGTGGCACAATTGCAGGCTAAAATCCCAGGAACGGATTGTGTAATCACCATCATATCCACCATCTCTTCATGGGTAATCCATTTGCGTTGATTGCAAAACACATTTTCAACCGCACTAATAATGACATATCCACCGCCAAGCACAAACGCTGCAATTTTAAAAAATTCCCAAAAGAGAATCCAGCAGCGTTGACGAACAGAAAGTGCCGAAACTTCAGGCGTTAACTCACTCATTAATTACGCACTCCAACCCTCGATGGATGTTCTTGTGCTAAACGAATATTGGCAATCTTTAAATCAAGAATTAACTTAATACGTTGATCTAATAAACTCCCCTCAGTATAATCTGCTGCAGCATCGAAATCGGCACGACCCGCTTCCCAAAGACCACGACAAACCGTTTGCGCATGCGCATCTTTTTCATTATAAACCGCAATTGCGTGTCCACCATTCTGACGGGTTACCGCCATGCAAGGCACATCCGTTAAACCATCACCGATATACAAAATTTGTTTGAAAGGAATGGGACGCGAATCTAAAGGCATGTGTTCATTGACACTCTCGTTGAGCTCCTCGCGCCCTTTATTAATACGAAACAAGAACTGTGTTTTGGCAGAATCTGTCATCACAACCGCAGGAAAATTTGCCGCGCCATCCGAACCGAAGTGATAAGCAGACGCATATATTTTATGGAAAAAATGCGCCACATTCGAACACTCAATAATTTCACGATTTCCACAAGAAATAATGTAATGACGCACTTCGACTTTGCCCATTGATTTCTCTTTCACATATTCGTTGATACGATGAAACCATGTATCTACACCACGATGAAAAACAATTTGATCCGCACTTTGGGTTAAAATCTCACGCGTCAATTTTTGCCCAGTTGCCTCCACACGTTCAATCATGTGACGCAAAAAGTCGGTCATGGGATCAGAACCTTCACGCTTAGACTCCGCTTGTACAGCGCCCCAAAAAGAGTGAGGTTCAATATCAAAATCTTTAAAAATCGTATATTCTTGCATCGGCAAAGGGGTCAATGTTCCATCGAAGTCGTAGGCGATGGCGATAATCGGTTTGGGATCAACAGGCATAATATTTTCCTTTCAAGTTACGATTTGAGATGAGGTTTATTTTCGCCAGAATCCTGGTAAGAGCAAAACGAGTATAGTGAAAAATTCAAGACGTCCAATAATCATCAAAATCGATAAAAAGATTTTTGAGCAATCGGGTAACCAAGAATACGTATTCGATGGCGAAAGCGATCCCAGCGCAGGACCCACATTCGATAAACACGAAATACTTACAGAAAATGCCGTTTCAAAGTTCATCTGTTCAGCTATTTCAGGAATAAACACACACATCAACAGTAATAAAAATGTAGAGACAAATACAATAAAGGCATATAGCACAAAAAAGCCCAATGTCTTATACACCGCCGCCAACTCCACACGCGCATGATTTACACGCACATTCGGCTTAGAATGTGGAAACAAACAATACTCAATTTGCGCCACCGCATACTTAATCAAAATAATTCCGCGCGACTGTTTGAGTCCACCTGCAGTTGAACCGCCACATCCGCCAATCACCATCAAAAGCAGTATCACAAACATACACAATACACCCCATGTTGAATACTCAATCGTGGCAAACCCAGTGGTTGTAATAATCGCAACCACTGTAAATGATGCATGTTCAATGGAATTCAAAATGGTTGAAGGAAGCGTTGAACCATCAACCATCAGCAACGGCGCATTCAATATCCATGAAGTCAACGTAATAATCCCAATCGCAGATCCAATGACAATGATGTACCAACGCACTTCTTCATCTTTAAAATAAAGAAAAGGATGACCGCGTAAGGCTTTAAGATGAAGAATGAAATTAATTCCCGCAAGAAACATAAAGAAAGTGATAATCCAGTTGATCGTGTGAGAATTAAACGCAGCAATAGAGGCCGCTTTTGTTGAAAATCCGCCCGTTGCAACCGTTGAACACGCATGGTTCCAAGCATCAAACCACGACATATCAGCGGCACGTAAAAGCACCGTCAAAACAAGTGTCAATAGAAAATAAAATCCCCATAACAACTTCGCCGCCGAAGTAATGCGTGGCGTTAACTGCGAAGAGGTCGGTCCCGTCGCTTCAGCCTTCACCAAATTTTGTGTTCCTAAGCCCAAAAATGGCAGAATGGCCACGGATAAAATAACAACCCCCATCCCTCCAATCCAGTGCGTCATCGAACGCCAATAGAGGAGTCCTGGCGAAATGCTTTCAACCCCATGAGGCAATGTTGTGCCATTCGCCAAAATCAAAGTATTATCAATCACCGATGCCCCCGTGGTCGTAAACCCAGACACCGTTTCAAAAAAAGCATCGTACCATGAAAAATTTTCAACTAACATGTACGGCACAGATCCAAATATACCCAACGCTAGCCATGTAAACGCGACAATACCAAAACCTTCACGCACCCCATATTTTAAGTCTTTTTTGTGCGTAATAAATACCAGTACGCCGCCCACAACCACAGGCAAAATTGCCGAAATTGCAAACCCAACAATATGCGAAAGACTATCCCCCATTAAGTACGCTACAGGAATCGCCGACGCCATAAATATTCCCAACAACATCAACGTGAAGGAAACCACATAGATTACAGCAACAAAGTTCATAAGCGTTTATCCAAAAAAGGGAAGATGCGGACGAAACATCTCATTAATATTTTTAAAACTTTCAGGCGTCGTCACCGCAACCACAATATCATTAGCCAATAATTTGAAATCGCCAGTCGGCGTGAACACCTCTTCGCCACGGAAGACCAACGCGAGCGTCGGGACATTCTCTGTAAATTGTGCATGGAGTTCTGAAAGGCGTTTATTGCACACCTTTGCATGCTGATCCACACGAAATTCGTGAACATACGCATGATTATAACGTTGTAACACCGCACCCACACAAACATGTTTGGTATTTTCATTATGCGGAAGCACTTGCAATACCGAGTTGACCGATACCAAACAAGAGTTAAAACTCGCATTGATCGATTCAATTTCAGGAACCACATCAATATATTCTGATTTTGACGTGAGCACGACAACTTTTTTTGCCCCAATACGTTTGGCCAAAATTCCACATAAAATATTATCTTCATTATCTTGGTGCGCACTGATAAACGCATCACATTCATCCACACCCGCTTCAAGTAAAATCGCATTCTCGGTTGCTGAACCTGTTAAAACCGTAATATTAATATTGTGTTGGTTTAATAAATTCTCAGCTAAATCATCGTTGGATTCAATCACACGAACCACTTTACCTTCTTCTGAAAGCGCCTCAGCAATAAGCGTGCCGACACGCGTTGCGCCTGAAATCACCACACGCTTGGTTTCTGTATGACGAGGTGTAATCCACTCCACCACACTTTCAACAGCCTCAACTCTCCCTGCAATATAAAGCTCATCACCTGGATGCACATGCGTCTCCCCATGTGGAATAATCATGCGACGATCCCGAATCAAAGCGGCGAGTCGCACATTATTAAGCAACTCGGGATTATCCAACATACGAATGGGCATGGCTGTAATCGGTGAATTTTCCATGATTTTAACGGCTGTAACCACTGCATTGGGATTCGAAAATTTAATTTTTTCAATCACATATCGATTATCCAAACTATTCATGACACGTTCGGCACAGTCGGCTTCCGCATCAATGAGCTTAGTAATACCAAATGTCGCGGGGGTAATGCCATCTTCTTCAGAGAAAAATTCGAGTCCGTGCAAACGACAAATGATGGTTTTAACATTAAAATGATGCGCGAGTCGACAGGCCAAAAGATTTGTTGAATCGTTACTCGATACCGCAATCAAATGATTCGCATTCGTGATTCCTGCGTTTTTCAAAACGTTAATATCCGCACCATCACCGCGTACAGGCATAATATCAAAAAGGGTGGTCATGGTGTGTAGAATATCAGGATTGGAGTCCACCAACACAATATCATGACCATTCTTCAATAAGACATCAATAAGGCTACGCCCTAATTCGCCCGCACCTATAATAATTGTTTTCATATAAAATCACCCTTAGGATTGTGGAGGGAAATCGAAATGATGTTCAAACAAATCCCCGATCACTTGAACCGCTTCATTTGCCTGAGGCCCTGAAGCAACCAAAGTAACTTTATCACCCTCTTGCAAGGCGAGGGTCAAAAGCGAAAGGATAGAGTTCAAATCAATATCGCCTTTAGCTGACTTCAAGGTCAAAGAGACGTCTGGAAATTTTTTCACCGCTTCAATAATTGCAGCAGAAGGGCGACAGTGAATACCAGCGTGATTTTGAATAGTGACTTGACGAGTAGCGTTCATAATAGTTTAGGAATATGATTTATTTTTTGAGTTATCGAAAGCATTTAGATGCAATCTTTTAGATTATTAACAATTTATAATATAGCACGTTTATCAAAAAATTAAAGCAAAATTATAATTTATTTAAATATTTATTGATATCTAAATGAACATTAAGAAATAATTTTAACCTTTTTTCAGAATAGAACCTTGCATTTTTTGGGGGATGATGTATATTTTGCATAGAGTCAATACTTCATTGATTTTAACATTTCATTATGGAGGTATCTTATGAAAAAAACATCTCTTACACTTATTTATGTGGCTCTTCTTTCAATATCAACGCTCTCTTTGGCAGAATCCAATTCCCTTTGTGCAAAACTCTATCAAGCAGAGTCTGAAGAACAAATTGATGAAGACGCCGAAGCATTGCGTCAACAAGTTGTCGAAATGCAAAACGAAATATTAACTTTACGCGCTCAACTCGAAAATAGCACCGACCCTGAAGTTTCAGACGAAATTAAAAAGAAAATTGATGCGCTTGAAAAAAAATTAATGCATATTTCTGGGGATCGTCGACTCAACATGTATGATAAATCCAAATCAAAAATGCGCGATCAAAGCAATGAAACAGATCAAGAGTTTGTCACGCAAGAGCCGCCCATGGATAACAGTACCTCCGATCCCGCTGAACCGCTCAGACCCGAAAATTCATCCCCTCCATTTAAAACATCAAATCCCGTCAGCGAACCTTTTGAAACTTCCGATCCTGCGGAAACGAATCCGGGTGCAGGCCCTTATCGCGACCCCACGGATGGCAGAGATTTTAAAACCAGTGACCCCACACAATAAATTATTTAAAATACTTTAGATTAAAACAGAACTATTTAACACTTTTTCAGTCTATAATGTAGGAGTGGATAATTTTTATCCTTAATTTATTGTTTCATAAACCACTAAAAGAAAGAAAAACAGATGAAGTTTTTAGTCATGTTAGGGCTTGCATTCGCGAGCATCGCTACTTATGCCGCAGAAAAAATTGGCGATGATGCCCCAGTGTTAGAAGGGATTCGCACTATTCAAAATTGCGATAACATTGTAGCAGACACCCAAGCACAAACCACCAAAATTGAAATCCAAAAAGGCAAATTCTATATTGTTGAATTTTGGGCAACTTGGTGCAGACCTTGCCACATGGTTATTCCACACCTTGGCAAAATTTCACGCGATTACTCTGACTCTATCATTGTTATTGGCGTATCTTTAGACCAAAAATTTGATGTCGCTGAAAAATTCGCAAACAGCAATAAAAACATGACTTATTCCGTCATTCACGACGCAAGTCGCAAAGTTTCTGAAGCCTACATGAAACCCTTTAATGTTCGTGGGATTCCACATGCGTTCTTAATTGATGCAGAAGGTAAAATTGTTTGGAATGGTCACCCAAGTGGACTTGATGCTCAACTCAAAAAATTTGTAGGTGAGCCTAACGCTAAAAAAGAGACACCTAAAGCTGAGGCTCCCGCAGAAAAAACAGCGGAATAACACAGCCTAAAGCGAATGAATAAATTGAGATAAAATTCACATTAAGAGTCTTATCATCTTTTAACATTTAGTTTTAGATCATCAGCGCATTCGTTATCGAATGCGCTTTTTTTATTTTAAATTCGTACATCC
>CAZIVM010000043.1:0-15630 GCA_964542845.1 uncultured Victivallales bacterium | reverse complement strand
TTATTTTAAAATTATGTAACGAGTCTCGCGCGCGGGGCTGTGCGCGCACATATATAATTAATATGATAAAGAGACAAAATTGAGTTTAAATAAAAAAAGTTTAAAAAAAATCGAAAAAAAGTTTGAAAAAAAGAAAAAGCAGTGTATATTATTAGACACTATAGTTTGTGGGGAAGTCATTCCGCCCTATGAAGTAGTTATCTATATCGTGCTTACAACGTCGAACACTGTAAGCGAGAACCTATGTCGTCATGTTGACAAATACTACCCCTAAGGAGACTGTCTAATGAAAGTCAGAGCATCCGTGAAGCGTAGATGTGAGTTTTGTCAGGTGATTAAGCGCAAGGGCATCATTCGTGTGACTTGCAGCCGTAACCCCAGACACAAACAACGTCAAGGCTAACCCCCAAAAGAAGGAATACCAGTATGCCTCGTATTATCGGTGTGGAAATCCCCGCAAAGAAAAAAGTAGAGATTGCATTACAAGCGATCTATGGCATTGGCCCAGCCCGTGCTTTAGCGATTGTTGAGCAACTCAATATCAAGCCGGAAACCCGTGCAAGTCAATTAAGTGATGAACAAATTGCAAAGATCACAAAAATTCTTCAAGAAGATTTAGTGGTTGAAGGTGATTTGCGTCGTCAAATTGCATCAGACATCCGTCGTTTACAAGTGATTAACAGTTATCGTGGCACTCGTCACAGACGTAACTTACCTTGCCGCGGCCAAAGAACCAAAACAAACGCACGTACTCGTAAAGGTCGTCGTGTTACCGTTGGTGCTATCCGTGATAAAACACAACGTAAGCTCGCTGCTAAAGGTTAATCCTAATCGTTATCGAACCACGAAAAACAAGGTAAAAAGAATATGTCTGAAGAAAATACAAAAATTGAAGCTGTTGAAGCAACTGAAACTCCAGTTGTTGAAAAACAGCGTAAAGTTAAAGGAGCGAAACACGTTCCTGCAGGCTATGCTTACGTACAAGCCACCTTCAACAACACGAAAGTGTGCATGACAGACTTACACGGTAACGTGTTATGCTGGTCATCAGGTGGAAAAAACGGATTCAAAGGATCCCGTAAGAGCACAGCCTATGCTGCCCAAGTTATCGCAGCAGAAGTTGCAAAGAAAGCACAAACTTTCGGTATGAAAAGTTGTGAAGTGCGTATTAAAGGACCTGGCGCAGGTCGCGAATCTGCAGTGCGTGGAATTGCATCCGTAGGGATTGAAGTAACATGCATTCGTGATATTACTCCTGTTCCACACAATGGATGCCGTCCTCCTAAACGTCGCCGCATCTAATCCGCAACGTATAAAAGTTACTCGAAACAAACACTATATCTAAGGAGATAACATTATGGCAGTTGTAGCAGGATTCCCGATGCCGCAAAAGATTGATTGCGTATCTGAACCCAATGAGCGTTATGCAAAATTTATTGCACAACCCTTATCAGCAGGGTTTGGACACACAATGGGTAATGCATTACGTCGTATCCTCCTTTCTTCATTGGAAGGGATGGCGATTTGTGCAGTGCGTATTGAAGGTGTGGCACATGAATTTGCGCAAATCCCAAACATCGCAGAAGATGTAACGGAAATTGTGTTAAACTTAAAAAATGTTAAGTTGGTCAGTCACTCTGACGCGACAGAAGCCCTTCTCCAAATCCGTAAGGATAAAGCAGGCGTTATTACTGCTGGAGACATTGTGGCTGAAAATGGCATTGAGGTTTTAAACCCAGAACTCGTTCTCTGTACTATGGATAAAGATATGCCTTTCCGCGCGGAAATTGAAGTCCGCCGTGGTCGTGGCTACCTCGCATGCGATAAGTACAACAAAGATGGTAAACCCATCGGTACTATCCCTGTGGATGCTCTTTACTCCCCCGTCACACGCGTACGTTATCAAGTGGGTCAAGCCCGTGTGGGTGAAGAGACCGAAATGGATGCGCTTGAGATTGAAATTTGGACAGATGGCCGTATTTCGCCTAAAGATGCGCTTGAGCGCTCTGCCCGCGTATTGAAAGACCACCTCCGCCCATTCTTGGGTTCTCTCGCGACAGAAGAAGAGAACATCATCATCAACGAAGAAGATCAAAAATTGTTCCGCATGTTATCACAAGGCGTGGATTCACTTCAGCTTTCAGTACGTGCAATGAACTGCTTGCAAAATGCAAACATCCGTATTATCGGCGAACTTTGTATGAAGACCGAACAACGCATGTTGAAATATCGCAACTTTGGTAAAAAATCGTTGGATGAGATCAAACTTCGTTTGGAGCATTTCGGATTGTCACTTGGCATGGTATTCTCAGAAGAGATTACCGCAGCCATCTTAGCTGAAACCGAAAAATTGAAGAAATTGAACCCAAATCCCCAACCCATTATTGAGGAATAAGACTCATGCGTCACTGTAAACATACATTCAAAATTGGCCGCTCCGGTTCACACCGTAGTGCAATGTTGGCCAATATGGCCATCGGCCTCATCACCACTGGGGAAATCAAAACGACCCTCGTGCGTGCAAAAGAACTTCGTCGTTTCGTTGAACGTCTCGTAACGTTAGGTAAAAAAGGCGACTTACACCGTCGTCGTATTGCTTTATCACGCGTTCGTGGAGAACGTGCTGGCGAAACTGCAATTAAACGTCTTTTCGACGAAATTGCCCCATCATATAGCGATCGTAGCGGTGGTTACACTCGCATTATCAAATTGGGTCAACGTCGTGGAGATGCTGCTGAAATGTGCTTAATTCAACTCATTGGCTTCGAAAAAGCAGCCACTGCTAAAGTTGCAAAAGCTACAGCGAAAGAAACAGCAGAAGTTAAAGCTGAAAAAGAAGCAACCGCTACTGCATAAGCTTTAATACACGAAAGTGTTTCTCAACCTCGGAGTCGAATGATTCCGAGGTTTTTTTGTATTTAAAAGACTGAACTTAAAAAAAGAAATAAAATATATCATCATTTAAAGAATCCTTATTTGACTTTTCATATAAAGAGGGATATATTATTTAAGAAATTATGTTCACTATTTATAAAATGAAAGCGATAATCATGCACAAATTGATATTCAAAACTTTCTTATTCTTCTTCGCCATGAGTTTGTGCGAACAATCTTTGTTTGCAACAGAACCCGATACTTCATCCCATGAACTCCTCCCGCTAAAGAGAGAGCATGTAATATCGCCTTTTCTCCCGATTACAATGGTCAAAGAGAATACTCCGATTCCCTTCAACGTCCCTTCGAAGTCGATACAATTAGAAATGGATGAAAACCAAAATCCATTGCTGAATTGTATGGATGGATCACCCCGCATTCCCTTAGACTCAGAAGGCAAATTTGTGATTTCAACACTTGCAGGCGACTATCATATTTTGTACAAAAAATATGGGAACCAACACTATTTTAGAAGTGGAACATCTTTAGTTGCCAATTATAAAGATTTTAAATTGATTTTAGGGGATTATCCTTTAGATGGCGTTTTTGATACTGACGAGCATATTTGCGCCACATCAACACCCAATCTTTACTTTCCAATTGACGCGACAACAGCTCTCTCTATTCAAGATGAATCTACATATTTTTCAATTGACAGTGTTCAACAAGCCTTAATCAAAAAACCTTATCTTCTTCCTAGACACAAAATTTCGTTTAAGTATACTGAAAAAAACGATTGGATTCCTGAAGTTACTTTTTATCCCAATAGAATGAACCATGAGAAAGAGAATCATAAGCTTGCAGCATTTCTTTCGCCAAATGCACCTTATACTTATATTTCGTCCGAAGAAACTTACTTTGTTCCTGTTTCGTTGCGACACAAATCAAATCCAACAAAAATATTGCAAAGTCATGCGAGGGAGCCTCGCGCATACACCAATGATACTGTATTTTTTGTTGACAATCGCATAGAATTTTTTGTTGATTTCACCTATACTAAAGGTGTTAAAGAAACCACCTTCATGTTAAAAGAAGTAGGATTTAAAAGCAAAGATAATCGAAAATATACAACCCGTGATTTGCCTATTATTATCCACAAAAGACCTGATGGTGTGGAAAATATCATTGGTCGTCCAAAATATGGCTGAGGGGGATTTTGTGAGAATTCCGTGCGAATTCTAAACTCCAATCAAGGATCCATCATTATTCGTTTCCCTGATCCAGCCCATCCAGAAAAGTTTATTAACAAAAGTTACAAGCTCCCTTTCCCCGACAAAAAAGCAAAGGCAAAATAATAATAAGCAAAATGAGATAGTTTTTGATATTAGAAAGTTGCATTTTAAGGAAAATGGAGATACATTACAACGTTAAGTTTTATCATGTGATTTAGGACGTCTATGAACCCTCAAACCTCCCAACATCTCGAAGCACAGCAAATTCAAACATTACGTGCCGAACAATTAGCAGGATTACATCTCTTGCAATCCCCCATGTTTGAATTGCAAACACTCGTTGATCAAGCAATTGTAGAAAATCCCGTCCTCACCACAGATATTGATGAAGCCCCCCCAACATCTATTGCCACTGAAGATGTCGACTGGCTAGACCGCATCATGTCTCTTCCCCCGGATCAACGTTATATCCACCATAAAGGAAAGAATCACGATGTGCAAGACGTGCAAGATTTTATTGTCAATAGCATCGAACAGCCACAGTCGTTTCAATCCTATATGCTGGATCAGCTCAAACTTTTAGACTTACCTGAAGAACAATATCAAGCCACGCGCGAAGTGATTGAACACCTTGATGAGCAAGGGTATCTTAAAACACCTCCCGCAGATATCGCGATGAGCGCTCAGTTGCCTCTCTTTGTGATTGAACGCGCGATACGAACGGTTCAGCACATGGATCCTGCAGGCGTTGGTGCAAAAGATATTCGCGAACGCATTTTATTGAAACTGCAACGCGAAAAACGTCAAAATGAACTCATCTATACTGTGGTGAAAAATCATCTGGATGCCCTTGCATCAAATCAAATTCCTCAAGTAGCAAAAAAAATGCAGATAAGTATTGCACAACTCAATGAAATTTTGTCCGAAATACAAACCATACATACCGATTTAGATTTTATTGACCATGCTCAAAATACCCCATTTATCAAACCCGAAGTAGTTGTCAGTATAGATGAACACGGAGAGCCTATCGCGAATGTTTTAAATGATAGAGTGCCACAACTCTATATAAGTCAGTCCTATAAAAAAATGTTAAAAGATCCGCATACGTCTGCGGAAGCGCGACACTATATTCAAGGAAAAATTAAAGATGCTGCGGGATTTATTCAATCTTTACTCTTGCGTCAAAGCACCCTTAAACGTATTGCCGATGCGGTGGTTCATTTTCAGCGCGACTTCTTTTTAAAAGGCCCCAGTGTGCTGAAACCCATGACACGACAACAAATTGCCGATATATGCGAATGCCATACCAGCACTGTTGCGCGGACGGTCGATAATAAAATGCTAGCGTGTCATTGGGGCGAATTTATGATGAATAAACTCTTTAGCAGTGGCGTCACCAAACAAGATGAATCCATCGAAGCACCTCAAACTCTCTCTTCATCTCAAAACGATGCTCATGAAGTGTCGACTCAAGTCATTCTTAACGCGATCCAAAAAATTGTGTCGGATGAAAACCCCTTGAAACCTTTGTCGGATGAAAAAATATTAAAGCAACTTACCACCCAAGGATTTGAGGTTGCACGTCGAACAATTGCAAAATATCGCGATATTCTTAAAATTCCCCCATCACATTTACGGAAAAAGTTTGAATAAAAATCTAAAATGAATTATTTTTATTTGCATTTTTGTGAATATAGAGTATTTTAAACAGAGAGAACTTACATAAAAAGATGCAAAGAAGGGATTTAAACATGAACGCAATAATTCAAAAATATTTTTACGCACTCATTTCCATAGTATTGTTTATTACAACATTCACAATGTCTGCTCAAGGGCCTTATGATGATGCCATCCCAGCACCCGCTAAAAAAGATATTTCAAAAGCAGAAAAAGATTTGAAACTGGAGTTTCTCGAAGAATTTAAAAAAACAGCATCCAAAACGGACCCCTACACAGAGGGTGGCGACGCACTCAAAGCATTACTTGATAACGAAGAAGATGGAGCACGACGTTTTGTACTTTACACCCAAGCAGAACGCTCCTACATCCTCGGCTCCGCGTTTCCTGAAGCCTATGCCATCATGAAAGAGAGCGAACAACGTTTCAAAGATCCCGGCATCCTCAAACGTAAACAATTTTTTCTTGAGAAAATCGCAGGATTCAAAAAAGGGAACAGCACTGAAAACTTCAAATTGGTCAACCAACTCCTCTTCGACACAATGGTTCAACGCGATTGGTCTAATGCCGAAAAACTCTTTAAGACTGCAGGCAAATTTGCCACTGCAAATAAAAATCTTCCTGAACACAAAGAGTTCGCGGAAATGCTCCTCACCTTAAATTATCTCAAACGCAACAGTGCCGGCCATAAAGAACAAAAAGTGATTGAACTCGAAGAAGGTGTGGTCATGCGTTTTAATAAAATTCCTAAAGGGATTCTCGGTTACCACATGCTGTGGAACGATGGCATGGGCGGTCAAGTCCCACGCTTCTTTGTCTTTAACATTACCCGCGAGTTCTACATGGCTCAATATGAACTCACGCAAGAACAATTTAAATCTCTCACAGGAGAAATGACACAAAGTGTTCGCTTAAACAGTAATCTCGCTGCGCCTGCAGGAAATATCTCATGGCGTAGAAGTCAAGAGATCTGCGATATTCTCAATGCACGCTTTGGCGAACACCTCCCCCCAGGGTATACATTCCGACTTCCCACCATCGCTGAATGGCACCTCGCCCACGATGAAGAAGAGTACAGTAACGGGACGCCTGCGCGTCTTTACACTGGAAAATTTCCACCCTCAGGCGAAGAAACATTCCGTTATCATGAAATCGGTTGGACCGAAACGAATGCACAAAACACTTTATGGGATGTTGGTCAAAAAATACCCAATAAATATGGACTCTATGATACGCATGGTAATGTGCTTGAATTGAACTACGATTATGGTTCACCCGGCTACCATCCCAATGCACAAACCCCAGACCCTATTGGTCACCTTGACGGACTCGATAGCTATGCTTTAACCTACACTAGCCCTACAATTACGATGGATCAACGCTTAAATCCGCGCCCAGTGATGATTGTGGTTAATGATACACGGAGCGTTTTTTCAGACTCAGAAATATCAACCATTCAGCATGGGGGATCTTTTGAACGCCTCTCTTTCGATTATAAAATTGAAAATAGTCCGAACTGCGCGACCTATGGAATGCGTGTTGCTATTGCGCCAATTCTTCCCTATGAACGCAATATTCGCGAAATCATGACGCCTGACAGTATTAATTCGGGATATGTTCAACCTGTTCGCCCACGTCGTCCTGACGCGCCAGAGCCCTCCAAAAATCCAAAAAATAAATCTGGAAAAACCAAGGAGAAAGCGACAAAGAGCAAAGAGGCAATTCCTCCCAATAATAGAAAAACACCCAAAAAATAGCTTTTTTAGAAAAAAAACATTTTTAATTGTGGATTTTTTAAAAAAGATGCGTTATAGTATAGTGTAAGTCATTTAGTTTTTAATTATATTTACATCACCCCCCCCTTAGAAGGAGAAACATTATGAAAAGACGTAAAAAAAATCAAGCGATGGTTGAATATATCATTATTGTGGCCATCATTGCGATTGCAAGTTTAACTGTTTTCGGATTCTTTGGCGACACCATCATTGAAAAAGTATCAGGAATTATCTCTGCATTAGGCGGAAGTAAATCCGGAGATGCTCAAAATGAAGCTAGCCGCGAAAGCAAGGATCGCATCCAATCCTTAAATGCATCTGGGCTTAACTAATTCTTAATTGCATAAAAAGAACCCGCATTCACATAGGTTGCGGGTCTTTTTTGTTTACCCCCAAGGGATGGAATAATGGCAAATCGTAGAAAACAAAGAAGCACCATGATTGAAAGCATTGTTGTCATGCTTGTCATTTGCTTTTTTATGTTTGCATTAATACAAATAGTCCATCTATTCGTCGTTCAAATGGTAACCGATTATACTGCATTTTCTGTTGCACGAAGCCGAACGGTTGGCTTTAACGATCGACTACTCAATCGCTCAGGTGTTGTGGCTGCAATCCCTGCATCAGGCGAACTCATTAGCCCATCCGTTGTCTCTTATGCAGGCGCGGGCTTTATTAATCAATTTGGTTCAGAACATTTAATGATTCCCGAATATATTTCAGGGAGACGTTGGTGGATTGAATACGAGCACTCTGATAAACTTAAATTACGACATACAACAAGTGGCGATCAAACCCACGTTGAAGTTCGTTTTGAAGAATACCCCATTAACATCCCATTTCTTAAATTGTTTTATGACCGCGAAAGTGTCGATATCCAAGCTGAGGCGAAGCTTATCGACTACGCATCATTCTACCTCCAATAAATTTTATGACCTTACCGCAATATCATATGACAGCCATTGGACGTGTCAAATCTTGTTTTTCTCGAAAATTTGGCATTCCGCGTCAACCCAATCTTGCGCCAGGCGCACGTGCAATTTTAGATATTTATCCGCCGTATGGCGCACCTGAATGTTTTCGAGGCATTGAAGCGATTACTCACCTTTGGGTCATCTTTCAGTTTCACGCGACCACCCATCAAGGATGGCGTTCGACGGTAAGACCGCCACGAATGGGGGGAGATAAACGCGTGGGTGTTTTCGCGACACGTTCTAATTTTCGCCCGAATAGTATCGGTCTTTCCTGTGTTAAAATAGTTGATATACGTTTTGACAAAGGCCACGCACTTATTGAAGTGGATAACCATGATTTGTTAGACGGAACGCCCATTCTTGATATTAAACCTTATATTCCGTTTGCGGACTCACGCGAAGATGCCAAAGCATACGAAATTCCAGAGTCGACGCTTGATATAGAAATTTTACCTGAAGTTGAAACGTATGTTCATACACACTATGACAATCCCAAAGCTTTTCTTAACTTGATGCGCCATTTAATTGTTTCTGATCCGCGACCGGCCTATTTGGCATCGAAACCAGATGAAGATTCTTATGCGATTGCTGTCGATGATCACGAGTTCAGATTTAAGATTGAGTTTCCCTCAAAAGCGATTGTTTTTTCTATCATTCCCCTTCCGTTAAACAAATAAATTTAAAAAAAACGTAAATATTCTATTTTCTGCCTTGAAAATAGAGGGTTGAGGGAGTTTATTATATATAATAAATAGAACTATCTTCAACTCAACCCTAACACGAAACGGAACATTTTATGGAACAACCCAAAACTAAAAAAACGGTCGCTTCTTCAAAACAAAGTGCAGGGAAAACGAAAACAACGTCTTCCAAGACCTCTAAAAATACCACATCTCAAAAACAGTGTTCCGATTCAGTAGCAACGAAACCGAAAAAAACGGCAACACCAAAAAAAGAGAAAAAAGTTGAAGTCAAAAAAGAGAAAAAGAGTGTTGCTACAAAAACATCGTCTGCCAAAACTACAAAAAAAACAAACTCAAGATCCCCAAAAATGACAAACTCAAATTCTGTATTCCCCGATAAATTTTATCAACCCTCAGGCATGGAAACTCCATGGTGCGGTCATGGCGATTGCTTAAAATCGTTATTCGCAGGAAAACTCAGCGATCCACACGGCACATTAGGGATGCACCTTATTCCTGACTTCGGGATTGTCATCCGTGTTTTCGCTCCGACGGCAACACAAGTCACTGCAGTTTGGGCAACCGGTCAAGCCCCTATGAGCCGCATCAGCGATGAAGGACTCTTTCTCCTTGTATTCCCTAATCACTTCCAACACTTTGCCTATCAGCTAGTTTTCGACTACAATGGCTCTATTTTTGAAACCGAAGATCCCTATTGTTTTACTCCACAAATTGGTCAATTGGATATGCACCTTTTCAATGAAGGAACTCATGAAAATGTTTATGAATTCATGGGGGCACACGTTCGCAATGTGGGCGGTGTACTCGGAACAGTATTCTGCGTTTGGGCACCCAACGCCTCTCGCGTATCGGTTGTGGGCGATTTTAACAACTGGAATGGATTGCGTCATCCAATGCGCTTAATGGGCGCAAGCGGAATTTGGGAACTCTTCATCCCACACTTAGCAGATGGTGAAGTTTATAAATACGAAATCCGTGCAGCCAATGGCGATGTATTTACGAAACTAGACCCGTATGCATTTGCGGCTGAAAAACGCCCTAATAATGCAGGAATTATCAATAATTCTATTTGGAACTATTCATGGAATGATCAAGAGTGGATGGCCAAGCGCGTTACAACGCCATGGCGTCAAAGCCCGATGAACATCTATGAAGTCCATTTAGCGTCGTGGCAACATCCCAATCTTCGTCCTATTAACAATGATGACGAAATGGATCACCACAATTATCGCGAATTGGCACACGTTTTAGCCGATTATGTGATTGAAATGGGCTACACGCATATTGAATTGATGCCCATTTTAGAACACCCATTGGACATCTCATGGGGCTATCAAGTTTCTGGTTACTTTGCGCCAACCTCGCGTTTTGGAACCCCTGACGACTTCGCCTATTTTGTCGATTACCTTCATCAAAAAGGGATTGGCGTGTTGTTGGACTGGGTCCCTGCCCACTTCCCCAAAGATGCGTTTATGCTCGGTCGCTTCGACGGAACAGCCCTCTACGAACATGCCGACCCTCGTCAAGGCGAACACCAAGACTGGGGCACTTATATTTTTAACTTCGGACGAAATGAAGTTTTGTGTTTCCTCCTCGGAAATGCCCTTTACTGGCTCGGAAAATTTCACATCGATGGTCTCCGTGTTGATGCAGTCGCTTCGATGCTCTATCTCGACTATTCGCGTGAAAACGGACAATGGATTCCGAATAAATTTGGCGGAAATGAAAATATTGACGCCATCGACTTCTTACGTCGACTCAATGTTCTCACCAATGAACGTTTCCCTGGGACGCTTATGATTGCGGAAGAGTCAACCATGTTCCCCGGCGTTTCAATGCCAACTTATGCGGGCGGACTCGGTTTTCATTATAAATGGAATATGGGGTGGATGCACGATGTGCTTGATTATTTCAAAAATGATCCCATCTATCGTTGTTATCACCAAAACCAACTCACCCTCCCGTTGCTCTATTTCACCACCGAAAACTTTATCTTACCCTTGAGTCATGATGAAGTGGTGCATGGTAAATGTTCACTTCTTAATAAAATGCCGGGCGATCAATGGCAAAAGTTTGCGAATCTGCGCACGCTTTATACTTGGATGATTACTCATCCTGGGAAAAAATTACTCTTCATGGGTGGCGAATTTGGTCAATGGATTGAATGGAACTGTAAACAAGGGCTTGATTGGCTTTTGCTTGCCTACGAAACCCATCAACAACTCCAAAAGATGGTTGCAAAACTCAACCATCTCTACAAAAAAATGCCTGCCCTTTGGGAGGATGATTTCTCAACGCGTGGTTTCCAATGGATTGATGCCAGCAACTATCAACAATCCATTGTCGCGTATTGTCGCTGGGATAACGCGCATCAACGCCCCATCGTCACCATTCTCAATCTTACACCCAACCCACATGAAAATTATGAAATTGGTGTTCCTTTAGAAGGAAACTGGGTTGAAATTCTCAATTCAGATGAAAAACAATGGGGAGGATCTGGGATCACTAATCCAGGAGCTTTGACAGCGCAACACAAGAAAGAACTCTTCCATGGCGTTCATCAAGCTGTAACCGTTACCCTTCCTCCATTGGGGGCAATAATTCTCGTACCCGAAACTCAATTACACGATTATACGCTTTAGAAAGGTTTTAAGTCATTATATGCAACGATATTTTTCTTCTATCGTGGGCATTGCCCTCGCAATACTCACGGCAAGTTGTGCCTATGTTCAATCACAAAAAAATGAAATTGAACTTCAAAATGAAACGAGTACAACAGATTCATCTAACGCTCCTATTACTGTTACAGAACCTTCGATTGAACGTCCGTTCCAATATCGTATAGAGCGTCCTCAATCATTTGTAACGATTTCAAAAGCGGTCAATCAAACGCTTGATTCTTATCGCGCACAACATGAGAAAGTATCTGGTAAAACACTTAAAGTCGTTTACTTCTGTCCCAAAGGGACGCAGCCTCATGCAGGTTATCAAGCACGACTTGAAACGTGGTTGAATGATTTTGAAGACTTCATGGGTAAAGAGATGGCTTATCATGGATTTGAAGGACACGGTTTGGGCGTCGATCGCGATTCTGAAGGAAAGCTCAATGTTTATATCGTTGAAGGGATTCACCCTGCAGATAGTTACACCTACAAGTGGCCGACAGGGCATAATATGTGGATTGAGTGTAAAAATGCACTCCAAACTCAAATGAAACTTGAACAAGAGTGCATTCTGCTTCTTAACAATAAACCCTTTTTACGCGCAGATAGTGTCGTGAGAATCGATGCCCCTTTCTATGGTGCCTATCAACATCCATGGGGTTGCGGCTGGGCGATTGACTACCCCGAAATCACCATTGAAAACCTTTCGAATACACAAGAAAAAATTACCTATTCCGAACATGACTGGACCTTTAAACGCCCGAAAGGGATGTTTGCGACCACTTATATTGGAGGTGCCATTCACGAGCTGGGTCATGCCTGGGGATTACCTCATAATAAACTCTCTCATTTAGAAGCGGCTCGCGGAGAATCTTTAATGGGACATGGCAACTATTTTTATCGCGCAGATCGACGTCACCAAAAACAAACCACCGTCTTATCGTTTCCAGATGCGGTCCGCCTTGCCTCTCACCCTCTCTTCTCACATACTGCACTAGACTGGATCGCACCCCTAAAAATTGACCCACCTCACTGTGTAGTTTTCCATAAAGATAGCGATATCCTTGTACAAGGAAAAATCACTTCCAATATCCCTGCGTATGCAGCCATCATTTATGTTGATCCCCTGCCCGCAGCCATCAATAAAGACTACGACGCAACAGCATTCGTTGCGACATTGAATCATCAAGGTGAATTTCAATTTGAAATCGAAGCACGTTACTTAACAAAACCAACAGAAATTCGCGTGGTGATTTGTTTTGCGAATGGTCAGTTTAGAGAAATCCGAAAAATTGAAACACCGTTGAAATCCATGAAAGACCCCCAATAATGTCAGACCCTCAGAAAATTGCAATTATCGGACTCGGCTTGTTAGGCACTTCGCTATGCAAAGCACTCTCAAACTCAAAGGTACATCGTATTGTATGGACGCGTAATAGCGAGAATTGTCAACGTGCACTTGCGGATGGTCTTGCCGAAGAGGTGGCCAACTCTCCCGAAGAGGCGACTCGTAAAGCCGATATCACCATCATGTGCGTCCCTGTCACTGAAATTGTCCGTTTGATTCCTATTCTCAAAGATGAACTCAAAGAAAATGCCATTCTCACGGATGTCGGGTCAGCCAAAGGGTTAATTATGAAAACGGCTGCCCCCTATGCGGGGATGTCTAAGGGCTTTTTTATTGGTTCGCACCCTATGGCGGGCACGGAGTATTCGGGCTACGATGCTTGTGTAGACGGACTCTATGATAAAGCCCCTGTTTTTATTACTCCCATGCCTAATGGAAAGCCAGAAGTGACGGAAAGAATCAGTGAATTTTGGCGTTCAATCGGGGCAAACCCCATTGTGATTGATCCCTCTTTCCATGATAAAATAGTCGCTCACACCTCCCACATCTCGCACATTATCGCCATGACCCTTGCGCGAACAGTTTTAGATTGTCCTGAAAACGAAAAATCGTTTTGGTTTCAAGGTTGCGCGGGAGGTTTTAGAGACACCACACGCATTGCCTCATCTGTTCCATCGATGTGGCGCACCATTATTGAGCAAAATCAAGTCGAAGTTTTGGATGCGATGAACCGTTTTGAAGCTAAATGGCAGGAAGTCCGACACGATATCGAAACCGGAAATTTTGATGCCTTTGAGACCAAATTTGCTGAAGGTCGCGATAAACGTGATGAATGGCTCGAACACCGTTATGAAACACCTTCACCAAAAAAAGGATAACAACATTATGAAAATTTATACCATTTTATGCGGTGCAGCAGTTGCACTTTCCACCTTCTTAACGGCGTGCACCGTTCCCACACCAACCGAAACAGATGCTAAAGCACGCGAGTGGTCTGGCACCGTCCCTCCGCTCTATTATCGTTGGGGCGAAACGGAAGATCGCAACAATTTTGTTTTCCCATTCGTTTACTGGAATGATGAGGGTGATCAATGTTATAGTCTATTTGGATGGGACACTTCTGATCCCAATAAAAAAATCTACTACTATTTAACCCCTCTTTTGTTATCAACAACCATCGAAAATGGAATTGCTGAAAATAATATGCTCTTGTTTCAGTATCGCAATATTGATCAAAAACTCCATCCCGAGGCGTCGAGTTTCGACTTCAATTTCTGGCCACTTGTCAACTGGAAAACGACCACACAAGTTCATGGTGTCAAACAAAATCTTCTTCAAATTGGAAGCGATTTATGTCTTTATGCGGATGGAAAAACCGAAGTTGCAACCCCACATTACACCATGAGCGAAACCAAAACAGGCTATGCAGGCTACGCATACAAAGAAAAGGTAGAACTCATCGGAACAGGCTCTGCGCGTGTCACGAAAACACATAATGGGTTCCCTTTCTATTGGAACGAACAAGAAATCTCCAAACAAGAAGTAGCAGGTCCATTTAAAGGAGCGAAACCCGAAATTTTAAATTACCAAGAAGATGCCACTTATATTTTCCCCTTTTACTACGAAAATAGTGCATTAGGGAAGTGCGTTGTGACAGATCGCTCGGGTCAAAGTATGATTCAAAACGCTGATGGATATAACATTCTTTGCTTTCCCTTTTTCCAGTACAAACGGATACATCAAAATTATATGACCCACGCCGCATGTCTCCTCTTTATCTATAACTGGGATGCAGGAGCACAACGTGATTTGTACAATATTCTTTGGTTTTTTCAAGTTGAGGATACCCCCGACAACAGCTCTTTTGGTTTCTTAGGTGATTTCTTCCGTATCCAAACGGGTAAACAAGGCGAATTTCATCTTTGCTGGTTCAAAATTATTGGCGACAGCGAAGAGACTCCATCACGTTAAAATATTAATTTTCGCTTTTATTTAAGAAAAAATACTATTTTTATTCTAAAACATTTGACAAAATAAATCGAAGTGATATATTAGTTCTACAAGAGAAGTTATGCATAAAAGTAGGTAACATAAATTCACGGAACGAATAAGGAGAGAATCACAATGGATATCAAAAATGAAGTTAAATCAAGCTTTAAATTATTTCTAATATATTTAACTATATCTATCATTATATTAATCGCCAATAATAACTCAACGATATATATACTTCTTTTGCCAGCATTTTACCTATGTTATATATGCGCATGTCTTATTTATCATTTATGTTCTCCTGTTGATATATACACCTACTACACATCATTAATATCTCGTCATTCACTCTTAGAAAACTCTTCTAATATGAAAAAAATGGAATCTG
>CAZIVM010000042.1:3694-16141 GCA_964542845.1 uncultured Victivallales bacterium | reverse complement strand
TTGAGGAAGACAAATAAATCTCTAATATTAAAATGCCACCATATTTGAGAATTTGCAAATGAATTTAAAGAAAAATTGCTTTTTTTTTATAAATCCCTTGCTAAATTTAAAAACATGTGGCATATTATATATGTTTGTAAACTAAGATTCGTTACAAAATGTATCATAAACTTTCTCAAACCCACAAAGGATTGCATGTCTGAAACAGAGATTCCATTGCCAAAGCGAAAAGCTGCGTGGTGTCGCAAACTCTTTAAGTTATATTTGAAGATTGTTGCACAACGTGGTGACCCCAAATACGTAGCAAAAGGGATGGCGTTGGGTTTGTTTATGGGGCTACTGATTCCGATGTCGATTCAACTTCTCATTACGATTCCATTGGCACTTTTATTTAAAGTGTCTGTAATTTCAGCGAGTGTTGGGACGTTTATTACAAATCCTTGGTCTGTATTAGTGATTTATCCTACACAAATTTATGTAGGGAAATGGATGATTAATTTCTCGCAACCCTCATGGGCGGATGTCGTGAAACTTTGCGAGTCAGTGATTGATGCTGCCTCTTCGATTAGTATTACAGATATGTCTACTTTTACAGATTTTCTCCAACTGGGATTGAAAGACATTGTATTTCCCTTTTTTGTAGGGGGATTTCTTTTTGGCGTGATTATAGCCCCCATAGGTTACAAATTGACGTTACATTTAATCAAAGTATATCGTGAAAAAAAACAAGCACGCCGTTTGAAAAAGAAACAGGCGCGTCTTCAAAAAAATATAATGGAGCAACAGAACTCATGAAACAAAATGTCAAAAATTTTCTTGCAAATAATCGTTGGCTGAAGTGGGTGCCAAATTTTCTGACAGTGTGTAACTCTCTTTGCGGATTTACAGCAATATTATTGGCGATTAACTCATATACACCCCATTCACTGCTTGATTGTAGCGCATTACCTACCGTGAATCTAGGCGGACACAATATTGAAGTCATTACATTAAGTGCGTGTGTCATTATGTTTGCGATGGTGTTCGATGCATTGGATGGCGCCGCCGCTCGAATTTTTAATGCGGTAAGTATGCACGGGCTTCAAATGGACTCTTTGGCCGATATGAGTACGTTTGGGATGGCGCCGGCGGTGCTCTCTGCGATTATTGCACATAACTATTTAGGGCAATATTTCGATAGCGAATTGAGTCGTTTTTGGTATATCGTGATCTGGGCGTTTTGCGCTTTGTATCTTGCATGTGCCGCCCTCCGACTTGCCACTTATAATGTTCATGCAATGGAACCCAAAAAACCGTCAGAGAATGACGGAAAGTTTTCTGGACTTCCCTCTCCTGCGGCAGCCGCGGGAGTCTGCGCGATGGCAATTTTATTTGCATGGGCGAAAGGAAATAACCATCCTACTTTAGCGAAATATGTTATATGTGCAATCCCTGTTTATACCGCTATATTGGGGTTATTGATGGTTTCAACGTTTCGTTACACGCACTTGTTTAAGAAGATTCAATCTGTTTATCGCAAACCGCGCGAACTTATTTTAATCATTGTGCCCGTTGTGGCCATGATTGTGGAATCGAGTATCACTTGTTTTGTTCCGATTTGCACATTGACTTCGGTGATTACACTTTATTTGGCATCAGCTCCGCTCATGGCGCTCTTGCGTAAATGTAAAATTATTTCTAATCCATATATACATCAACATCATCAAACTAATCATGAGGAGAACTAAATGAAATTTGTTATCACAGGTGGAGCGGGCTTTATTGGGGGGCATCTTACTGAAATGCTTTTAAATGAAGGACACGAAGTTGTGGTGGTCGATAATTTTTCAACTGGGAGTATGAAGAACCTTCAAAATGTTGAAAAACATAAAAATCTTGAAATCATTACAGCCGATATTTTAAACATGCCAGAATTAGCCTACGTGCTTTCAAAGGCGGATGTGTGCTATCATTTAGCCGCCGCGGTAGGCGTAGAGCTTGTTGTGAACGATCCTGTTCGTACAATTATTACAAATGTTCATGGGACTGAAGCTGTGTTGAATGCGGCACATAAATCAGGGGTTCGCTTGATTATTGCATCGACCTCTGAAGTGTATGGTAAATCTGAAAAAGATCGTTTTACTGAAACGGATGATTTATTAATTGGACCCTCTACGCATAGTCGTTGGTCTTATGCTTGCAGTAAACTTTTAGATGAATTTTTTGGTATGGCGTATTTCCGTGATAAGAAGTTACCTGTGACTGTGGTTCGCTTGTTTAATACCGTCGGACCTCGTCAAACGGGGCAATATGGAATGGTTGTACCACGCTTTGTCCGTTCCGCATTGGAAAATAAACCGCTTCGCGTGTTTGGTGATGGGGCACAATCACGTTGTTTCTGTCATGTGAAAGATACGATTCGTGCATTACGAAAACTTGCAGATACACCTGAATCAATTGGTTGTGTATTGAACATCGGAACCACGGATAGTATTTCGATTATGGATTTAGCAAAGACAGTGATTGCGCAACTCGGTTCTTCTTCTGAAATCAAAGTGATTCCTTACGAAGAAGCGTATGAGGCAGGATTTGAAGATATGCGTCGTCGTAAGCCGAATACGGATGCTGTTCGCGACTTAATTGGCTGGGAACCTCAGTTGAAGCTTCAAAATATTATTGCAGATACTGCTGAGTCGATTAAAGCAGGTTTCTAACGAACGAAAAAGAGATATTTTACGCAGAGTAGAATATCTCTTTTATTATTATATATAAGGATTAGAAATAGATTATTGACGTGAAAGATTCAAATGTTAACTTACCTCATTTTGAGGTGAATATGGTCGATGTACCTGAGATTGACTCTACCAATGTTTATGTGATGAAACATGCACATACGTTGCCCGATTTTACTTTTTTTTCGGCCCAAACACAAACAGCGGGGAAGGGGCGCGTCGGGCGCACGTGGGTGTCGCCAAACTGCGACAACTTGTATGCAACTTTTTTGTTAAAATCGTGGCCGTATCCTGCACATTATGCCACATGGTTAGCCTCGTTAGCAATTCAGGGTACAATTCGTGAAGTTGCTCCCGAAATTCATTCATGGATTAAGTGGCCCAACGATATTATGATTGGTGATCAAAAACTGGCGGGAATTTTAGCGGAATCACAACTTTCATCCCAACATGCCCCTATTTTAGCATTGGGGATGGGAATCAATTTAAATCTCTCTCTTGAGGAGTCGCAAAAGATTGAACCACAACCTATTTCGTTAAAAATAGCGTTAGAAAATCATCAAAATCGTTCTAAAAATAACGATTCTAAAAAAAATATTAAAATAAACCGTACTTTTTTTAAAGAAAAATTGGCAATTTCGCTAATGAGGGTGTATTTTAAAGCACTCGAATTAGGCTTTTTATCACTTTATGCAGATTGGAAAGCGCAAAACGAGTTAATCGGTCGAGAAATTATCTTTACGCATCCTGACGGAAAAGAAGATGTCGGGAGGGTCAAAGATGTTAACACCGATGGAGAAATCGTGTTGCAAACGACTCAAGGCGAATTTGCTTTTAGTTGTGGCGACATCAAAATATCAAAGAAATCATTCAATATTCTAACATAAACCCACACACGGAGTTTCCCCATTATGCAAGATGTCTTTACCTTAGATGTTCTTCTCGGATTTGCAATCGCTTACGCGGTTGTTTCCCTCGTTATGTTTGTCCTTAACAAACGCGAAGCTAAGCTCGATGTTAAACTTTCAGAAATCGAAGCGGCTGAACGTAAACGTAAACAAGAAGAGCGTGCTCGCCGTCGTGGCGGTGCAACAGCAACTGCTTCTGCTGGACAAAATGATATTCTTGCTGCCGCTGCTGTAGCTGCGGTTCATCAATTTCGCGCAAATCGTTAATTTCCCTATATTAAACCCAAGAAAACTAGGAGTTGATCATGAAAAAAATTCGTTACATGGATACATCATTCCGTGATGGTTTCCAATCTTGCTACGGCGCACGTGTTAAGACTGAAGACTTCCTCCCTGCTTTCGAAGCAGCTATCCAAGCGGGTGGCCGTTATTTCGAAATTGGTGGTGGAGCTCGCTTTGAGTCACTCTTCCTCTACTGCGAAGAAAATGCTTATGACATGATGGATAAATGGCGTCAAGTTGCCGGTCCTGATGTTGATTTACAATCTCTTTCACGTGGTTTGAACGTGGTGGGTTTGAAATCACAATCACGCGATATCATCAACCTTCATGCAAAACTCTTCAAAAAACACGGTATCTCTACTGTACGTAACTTTGATGCGTTGAATGATGTTCGTAACCTTGCTTGGTCGGGTAAATGCATTAAAGAGAATGGTCTTACTCACGAAATTACAATTACCATGATGGGTCTCCCTCCTGGGCTCAACACTAAAGCTCACACCCCTGAGTTCTATGTTGGCGTATTGAAAAATATCTTAGACAATGGCGTTCCTTTTGATCGTCTTGCATTCAAAGATGCTTCAGGTACACAAACCCCACAAGTATGGTTTGACACTGTAAGCGCAGTTCGCAAATTGCTTCCTGATAACATCGAAATTCACGCACACACACATTGTACTGCTGATAACGCAATTTCTTGCTATCGCGCAGCTATTGATGGCGGTGCAACAATTATCGACTTAGCTATGAAACCTGTTTCTGGCGGTACTTCACAACCTGATATTCTCTCTATGTGGCACAATCTCCGTGGTACTGACATCACGCTTGATATCGACCCAGAGAAAATTCTCAAAGTTGAAGAAACTTTCAAAGATTGCATGAGCAAATACTTCCTCCCACCTGAAGCGCTTGAAGTTAACCCTGTGATTCCATTCTCACCCATGCCAGGTGGTGCCCTCACGGCTAACACACAAATGATGCGCGATAACGATTGCTTGGATAAATTCCCAGAAGTGATCAAAGAAATGCGCGAAGTTGTGGCAAAAGGTGGATTCGGAACATCTGTTACACCTGTTTCACAATTCTACTTCCAACAAGCTTTTGCTAACGTTGTTCAAGGTAAAAACGCTGATGGTAGCTGGAAACAAATCACAGAAGGTTATGGTAAAATGGTTCTTGGTCGTTTTGGTCGTACACCTGCTGAGCCCGATCCAGCGATTGTTAAACTTGCTGAAGAGCAACTCAAACTCACGCCTACTACTGAAGATGTACACGATATCAACGACAAAAATCCTGATCTCGGAATCAAAGCTAATGAAGCAATTCTTAAAGCTGAAGGTCTCCCTGTTACAGAAGAAAACGTCTTCTTGGTATCGACACTCGCAGACAAAGGTTTAGCATTCCTTAAAGGTAAAGCAACCTTAGGTATCCGTTATAAAGAAACTGCAAAACCTGCTGCTAAAGAAGCGCCAAAAGCGGCTGCTCCTAAAGCTGATTCTGGTGTTTATACTGTTTCTGTTGAAGGCAAATCATTCACAGTTCAAGTGGCTGTAGGTGGCGCAACGACTGTTGCTCCTGTTGCTGCAGCACCAGCTGCAGCGGCTCCTGCTGGTGGCCCTGTTACTGAACTTACTGCAAATGCACCTGGTACAGTTGTTGCCGTGCTTGTTAACGTGGGTGATACCGTAACTGCTGGACAAGAAATTCTCACTGTTGAAGCAATGAAAATGAAAACTCCAGTTGTGGCAAGTGCCTCTGGTAAAATCTGCGAAATCCTCGTAGCACAAGGCGAAAAAGTTAAACAAGGCGACCCCGTTGCATGTGTTAACTAATTCTCTGAGTTAGAAGATTTACAAGCCGAAGTGTAGAAATGCACTTCGGCTTTTTTTATTGGTTTTAATCAGGACTCTAAAAATATATTATTATTAAAAAATGAGATTTGAGTCTGAGAGTATTCAAAAAAATAAAACAGTTTTTATGTTTAAATATGATGTTAAATCTTTGGGCGGATTGTGAATAAGCGTAAAAAAAACGCATCCTAAGTTAATACTTAAGATGCGCTCTAAAAGAGTATTTTGACTGTGATTTTATCTTTTTTTATTTAATGTTTTCTGTAATGGGTAGAATCCCTTTTTTATAAATTTCAGCAAGTTTTTTAGCAAGTTCGGGTTGTGTTTCAATTTGATTACTACGTTCAAATGAATCGGATTGAAGATTATACAACTCAGGTTTTGCATTCTTTCCTTTGGGCTGGGTATACTTCCATTCAGGGGTAATGACTGCTTGACCGTCAAAGGCATCAACCATTAAGTAATCACGACCTTGGGTCGTTTTTCCTGTGAGAGCATCCCATTGATTGGTTAAGTCGGGCATGGTTTGAGTTGGTTTCATTTTGAATTGCGCAAGGAAAGAGCCCATCACATCACATTGCGCGACAAGGGCATCGGATGTTTTGTTTTTTACATTCATTTTAGGATAACTCACCATAAATGGAATTCGTGTACCCGCTTCGAGAATCCCATATTTTCCGCCCCATTTGTTGCCTCTAATGGTTTGACCCCATGGTTTATGACCGAGTTTGTTATTAAGTTCCCATGCGCTATCAACATAGCCATCATCTAAAACAGGGCCGTTATCGCTGGTGAGAATAATCATGGTATCATCATAGATTCCGCGTTTTTTGAGATGCGCAATAATGGTGCCTACGTTGTCATCAAACTGTAAAATTGCATCGCCACGCGCACCAAGACCGCTCTTGCCCACAAAGCGAGGGTGAGGGGTACGAGGGACATGGGGATCGGGTGAACCGTGATAGATAAAGAAGTTGTTTTTTGAATTCTCATCAATAAATTGTGTGGTTTGGAGCACAAAGCTATCCGCCATGTATTCGTCCACCCAACGCGCAGATTTGCCACCCGTCATAAATCCAATGCGTCCAATTCCATTGATAATCGTGTTATCATGACCGTGAGAGTGTTTCAATTTAAGCAATTCAGGATTCTCTTTACCCGTGGGCTCATTTCCAATTTTTTTGCCATAGGAAACCTGAATCGGATCGTTGGGATCAAGATTTTCGACATCACGATTTTTGACAAATACGCATGGGACACGATCGTTGGTTGCCGCTTGGACATAACTATAGTCAAACCCAATATCGTTAGGGGAAGCATTCAAGGTTTTATTCCAATCGATTTTCCCTCCAACACCTAAGCCCAAATGCCACTTTCCGATGGCGGCCGTTTTATAACCATTTTTTTGAAATACTGTTGCAAGGGTTTCACGACCGGGTTTAATAATCATATTTGCATCACCAGGAAGAATGCCTGTCCCTTTTTGACGGAACGCGTTTTCACCTGTAAACATCGAATAGCGTGCTGGCGTACAGGTTGCTGAGGAAGAGTAGGCGCGATTAAATTTAACCCCGTGTTGTAAGAGTGCATCAATATTAGGGGTTTTGAACGTTGTATTTCCGTAACAAGATAAGTCGCCATATCCTAAGTCGTCAGCTACAATTAGAATGACATGTTTAGGGATGGGGATTCCGTTTTCGGAAGTTTTTTCGGAGGTTTGTGTTTGCGCAGATGCAATGGATGCGCTTGCCAATAAACTTGCACAAATGAGCGTTTTAGGATAATGCATGAGATCCTTTCTGGAGGAGGGATGATTTAGAAGAAATGGTTAAGAGGGATGTTTCGCAAATTTTGACTTTCAGGCAGTGTCGCTAAGCAGGGAGCACTAATCCGTTTTTGGAGTGTGATAATATTGTCATCCGACAAACGATCGGGATGGGTCGGACAACGATTAATAATATATCCTTTGATTGGAATATTCGCGTGTTCAAGGGCGCCAATAGAGAGTAAAGTATGATTGACAGTGCCTAGCTTGTTTTGTGTAACCAGTACGACTTCAAATCCTAACGTCTGAATCAAATCCAAATTGGTCTCTTTCTCATTCATGGGTACGAGAAGCCCCCCAGCAAGTTCAATCAATATAAAATCTGTATGACAACGTGTTACAACATCACGAATTTGCTGAGCAAGTGTTGAGACACTCAATGTTTTATTTTCGAGTCTACATGCAAATTCTGGAGAGGCTGGAAAATCGCACTTTACAATCACCTCATCCTCAGGCGAAAGCCGTGTAATCCCTTCAACACGTTCAAAAATCCAATCTGGATCACTTTGCGTCGAAGCCAATCCTGTTTGAACTGGCTTACAAAGAGAAACACTTTTACCATGATGAATCAATGACGAAGCCAAAGTGGCAGTCACATACGTTTTGCCAATATCAGTATCTGTTCCAGCGATGATGATTGCAATGGTTTTCATTATTTCTCCGAAATATCGAGCATTTTGAACCCATCGACGGCAACATCACTTTTCTTGAATGTGCGAATATAACCTTTATTGGGTTCAATTTTGAGTTCATTGTTATCCATTGAACGCAAATAACCACGCGTTACAACACCGTTTTTAGCACGGACATAAGCGTTAATCACCCAAAGTTTTAAGGGAGAGGTCGTCGCAACGCCAGCTTTTTCAAGCGTCACGGTCTCTTCAACATAAGCGGGTGTTGCATCTTTGTGTCCGACACGCACCACATAGTCTCCTGCAGGAAGATCTGAAACAACAAATGTTTCGGCTTGCGTGCGATCCGTTTTGCTCGTTTGTGTCACTCCATATTTTTTACCATTGATATATACGGTGAGTCCGCCAGGGGCAGAATTAACTTCAATACTTCCTGTATTTCGTACAAGGTCATAATCGGTTTGTACTAAGCCATCGCGCGCAAGGATAACCGTTTCTTCTATGGTATCGTAGCCTTCACAGCTGACTTCAATTTTATGTTCCCCAGGGGTGAGTTTAGATGCGGAGATAGAGCCCGTGCCATATAAAACACCATCGATTGAAATTGAAGCTGCGCTTGGTTTAGCAGAGACTTCAATGGTACCGGGGAGGTCGGACAACACCGCATGAATTGTTTCGACAGCATCTGCGTTCATGAGGAAATCGCGTTTACTGCTTGCATACCCTGTTTTGCTCACTTCGATAACATAGTTTCCTTCTTCTAAGTCGCCCGTATAAGGCGCAGTCCCTTTGCTAACCCCATTGATGGAAACTTCTGCCCCTGTAACATTAGATTGAATGGTCACTTTCCCCATGCGAGAGGTGAGGTTTACATTAATCATTTGAGGTGTCCCTTGGTCATCGACAATAATATTGCGTTCATGAACGCTATGTCCTGGGAGTTGTACCTTGAGTTTATACGCGCCTTTAGATAATGCCGTAGAAACAGGAGAAACACCTAATTCTGAATCATCAATGGTAACGCTCGCTTTTTCGGGAGTGGTTTTAACAATAATGACCGATTCAAAGGGTTGAAGCGTTATCGTTTTAAGATGCGCATCTCTCGCACAAATAGATGAACTATATAACATGTGTGGGCGGTGTCCTTGAGCACGCAACGTAATTAAAGCATTCATTCCCAAATCAAGTTCTAAATCACACGGGGTCTCGCCTTGTTTAGAGCCATTGACAAATACGGTTGCCCCTTGTGGTTGAGTATTGATAGGGATTTTTACGGTTTTAGGCGGAGGGGGAGGAGGTTGATTGTCGCACCCCACAAGTCCCATGAGAAACACAGCGGCAATACATGTTGTTACGATACGATAGATATATTTCATCATGATTAAGCTCCTTGACTAATACGGATTGCTTCTTGAATTTTAGAGAGGGCAGCACGCGCTTTTTTGAGTTCTGCAATGTCGTCATCATTTAGACTTGATGTATTGAGGTATCGAACCAGTTCTTCTTGAACTTTATATGCCTCTTTATACATGTTTTGAGACCAATATAAATTTGCGTTATTTTTTAATTCTTGAATCTTTTCTTTACGTTCAGTACGAATTTGATCTAAAAGATCGCGTGCTTCATTAAACCAAGCGGGTTTGGTTCGGAAATCTTTGACTTTCGCGACGGAACGCTCCAGACGTAAAATAGCTTCATTGTATTTTTTAGGATTGGAAGAACGATTTAAGGCCGCTTCTTTTGCAATGCGATAATCGTTTTCTGCATTTTCTGCAATTTTGGTGGGTGATGTTGTGACGGAGAGACCATAAACCTCTTCAATGAAAACTTCAATTGCTGCTTGAATTGCTGTGATTTCACGCGGCATTGCATTGATATCGTCATATTCAGAAAATGTGCGTAAGTTTCGTCCTTGACAAATGGATAAGTGACAATAATTGACCGCGTTTGAATGTTGACGTTCTGGAAATTTTGCATTCATAAAATTTGATGATTTAATGGTACGTTCCAAACGTTCGAGTTCATTTTTACGAAGAGACCATACGCCATCGGTTGCAATTTGCGTATCTTGTGTTTCAAGTGCTACGCGCATGCTGGGAGAATAATGGGAGGCTAAATCAACAATTTTAACGGATGATACGACCCCTTGTTCAATAATAAATTGAATACGGAAAACATTCGCATTTTCAATTTCTTCTTGACGTTCATAATAAATCGTTAAAGGTTGATCGTTCGGATCTTTGGTTTGAGCGGTATGAATATTTGTTTTATGTTCAGTCGAGAGTTTGGCGTTCAATGCAATAATAAGTCCTATAATCATTATTGCTAATACACCCATAAGCGAAAACATTAAGATATTACTTTTTTTCTTAGGTTCTTCTCCATTTTCATTATTTTCTGGAGCCTCGGCAGTGTGATCCGCAAAGATGCCACTTTCTCGCAACTTATTAATATCTAACTCCTGCGGGTTTGAAGCAGGGGGAGGGGTATGAGGTGTTTGAGGGGAGATGACAACCGCAGGAGGCGGTTCGACAGGTTTGGACTCTTCTTTCTTTTCATCTGCAAGATTCAAAATAGAGACAATGGGGGTTTCCTCTTTTGTCTCACCTAAATTGAGGAGTTGAACAGGAGGTTCAACGGATTCTTTGATGTCGTTTTTTTCAGGAATAACAGGTTCTTTTTTCGTCTTAGTTTTAGGGGGATTTTCATTTTCTTCAAGCGTGATACGAAGGACTTGATCGCCTAGGGTACACAAGTCGTTATGATGAACTTTTACAGGATCAAGCCCGACAGGTGTTCCGTTGATTTTGGTCCCATTCGTAGAACCGAGATCCGCAACATTCCAAAAACCATCAACTTTATTAAATACAGCGTGATAGCGAGAGAGTCCGCCCGCTAAAATTTCGATATCGTTATCGACTTCTCGTCCAACGCGAATAATATCTGAAGTTGGCTCGAATGTTTTTCCAACATCAGGTCCATTAATAAAAAATAGTTTCATTCACCATTTCTCCTTAGGGTTGTGGTCATTGTTTTTTTTGTATACTTAAGAATTGATTTAATAGAGTTAATTTTTTCAGGCGTATGATTTCCGAGATGAAGGGTATCGCCCTCTTGAATGGGATGATGGGTTGTGTAAAAGGGCGCTGTTTCGATGACGGCTACAGCATTTTTAATTTGGATGCACGGACGCCATGGTTTTAGATTGACAATTATTTTTAATACTTTATGTTCTTTATCTAAAAAAATCACATCAATGGGGTGTTGCATAAAGCAAGTGTGAATTGCGCCACATTGTTCAAAGACCATCGCATCAAACTGTGAGAAGTCGCGACCAATCATTCCTCGTAGGCGATCAAGGGCGCGAACGGCATAAAATACGCGTTCAGCAAAACAGTTCGATTGAGTAAGGTTTTGAATCATTAGAATGCCGTCTTAAAGATTGAAATGAGAATAGGGCCTAAAAGGATGATAAACACGGCGGGAATAATAAAAATAACAATGGGGAATAGAATTTTAACAGGGGCTTCATTGGCGAGTTTTTCGGCACGTTGAAAACGTTTCATACGTAATTGGTCGCCTTGAATACGAAGGACTTGTCCGATGGATACCCCTAATTCATCTGCTTGAACCACCGCGTTCATGATCGTGCTTAAATCGGGTTGTTGAACTCGATTTGATAAACCTTTCAATGCGTCTCTTCGACTTTTTCCAAGTTGAATTTCACTAAACGTACGGTTCATCTCTTCGCCTAATGGATCACGTTTTCGACGACGCAAAATATCACGCATAGCCGTTAAAAAGTCTTTCCCCGCTTCAACAGAGAGCGTTAATAAGTCAAGCATATTAGGGAGTGCGCGTTGAATGGCATTGTGTCGCGTATCGCGATATTTTTTTAACCAAACCGAGGGGTAGACCGCTAGCAATAAAATAAAAAACAATCCGAAAACAAATTTTCCTGAGAATGTTAGGAATAAGGTCATGATGAATCCGACCGCGATTAAGATAAGACGAGATGCCATAAATTTAGTGCCATCACAGGCTTGATCTAAGCCCGCTTGTTCAAGCATAGATTGCGTATTTGCGCGCATCAAATCAAACATTGGCATTTTGGCAAAACGGATAAAATTAGGTGTCAAAGGAAACGTTAAGCGAATGATAATCGGGATACGTTGAATTTCATCTTGAGTATCTTTGTCGAACTCTGTATCATCAAATTTCACTTGTTTAAGAAGGTTTGCA
>CAZIVM010000042.1:0-3684 GCA_964542845.1 uncultured Victivallales bacterium | reverse complement strand
AAAAATAATCAGAAATGCAACGGAGGCTCCTGCGCTTAAAGAAGCCATCCATTGTAGAATGGTATTGGAAGTCATAGATACCTCTTTCCTATGTTGATCGTGCGACGATATAGGTTTGAACAATTTGTTTTTGAATGACGCATGAGATATGAATTTCTTGGGTTAGAGATGAGCTCACGTGGGTTAGACATCGATATTGGTAATTTTACGAATCGTCAAAAATCCGCAAATCACAAGAATCGTTACAATCACAAGGGCGATAATTCCGATAGGGGAGTTATAAAAAGCCGTTGTCAATCCTGCAGCCACATAACTCATGGCGATGAGCAGTAAATAAGGCATTGCCCCAATCACATAGGCTTGCATTCTTCCTTGAGCGGTGAGAGCTTGAATACGATTTGTGATGCGAAGTCGTTCGCGAATCATGGCGGCGAGTCGTTCAAGAACGGTGGTAAGTTCCCCCCCGGTTTGACGCGCCGTAATAATCGCGGCTGCCACCAATGCAAAGTCGTCCGACTTAATTCGGGTGTTCATTTTATCGAGAGCATCATCAAGCGTCACGCCGAGTCGCATTTCACGGACAAGCACTGTGAATTCATCTGAAATGGGTTTATTCCGTTCGGAAGCAATCACTTCAACGGCTTGGTTGATGGAAAAACCCGCTTTGAGAGAAGAAGAGATAGAACCGAGGGCATCGACAAGTTGTTCATTGAATTTGAGTAAACGTTGTTTTCGTTTATGTCGAATATAGATTCGAGGGGCAAGGAAAAATAAGATACCGAGAGTTCCTGCGATAAAACCGAGTTTAAACCACGATAATCCGCCCGTTGTCATTCCGAATTCATCCATTTCAATAGGGGCGGCCGTGATAATCACATAACCTGCGCCAAGCATCGCTCCAAACAAACCTAAGAAAATACTCATCGTATAAAGTTTTTCAGGAGGAAGTTCGATTAAGACATCTTCCATTTCTGTACTCGCTTCTCTTACAAAACGTTCGCTATAACGTTTATTTAAATCGTTGATAAACGATACAAGTATCAAAAGTGTGCAGGTAACGCAGGCAAACGTCGCAAACATTCCAATCCATGTGAGTAAATCAAAATTCATTAGTATTGACTCCCATCGTTAAAGATTGATATATCTAAATTTAAACCACTGCGTTTGATATCTTCCATAAACGAAGGAATCGCACCCGTTGGTTTGTGTTTACCAATAATTTTATTATCATCGCTCCAACCCTCAATTTCATAGGTAAAGAGTTCTTGCAACGTGATAATTTCGCCCTCCATTTTGGTGATTTCGGAGATACTTGTAACTTTACGCGTTCCATCTTTTTCGCGGTTAATTTGCACAATAACTGCAATAGCAGAGGCAATTTGTTCGCGAATAGCGCGGAGAGGGAGATCAAATCCTGCCATTAAAACCAAGGTTTCCAGACGGGCTAAGGCATCGCGTGGTGTGTTGGCGTGAATCGTGGTTAAAGATCCGTCATGACCGGTGTTCATCGCCTGTAACATATCGAGCGCTTCTCCGCCACGACACTCCCCAATCACAATACGATCAGGGCGCATACGCAATGAGTTTTTCACAAGATCGCGAATATTGATTTCGCCTTTACCTTCAATGTTAGGGGGGCGGGATTCAAGACGGACAACATGGTCTTGACGTAATTGTAATTCCGCCGCATCCTCGATGGTGACAATTCGTTCTGAATTGGGTAAGTATGATGATAAAATATTTAACAAGGTGGTTTTACCTGAACCAGTACCGCCAGAGATGATGATATTTTTGCGTAATTGAACACAAATATCAAGAAATTGCGCCATGGTGTAAGTGAGTGATCCATAGTTAACTAAGTTGCTTACTTGCAAGGGGGTTTTGGCAAACTTACGAATGGTAATTGTGGGGCCCACTAACGAAAGTGGAGGAATAATGGCATTGACACGAGATCCATCTTTCAAGCGCGCATCAACCATTGGTGAAGATTCGTCAATGCGACGTCCGAGTGGGGAGACAATACGTTCAATCGCTGCAACCACTTGTTGGTCGTCTGCAAAAGCGGTGTCTGTACGGTAAAGAACCCCTTTTTTCTCAACAAAGACTTGTGACGGCCCATTGACCATGATTTCTGAAATATCATCCATTGCAATTAAATCTTCTAAGGGGCCGAGTCCAATCGCCTCATTGATGAGTTCTTTTTCAATTTTTTCTTGTGTGACGCCTTCTGGAAGTTTGACTTGAATGGATTGGAGGATTTCATGAACCGTTTCTTTGGCTTTCTCTTCGAGATCTTTGTCGTTAATTCCAGAATTTGCTAAACGTTTGAGGTTGAGTCGTTTTAACAATTCAATATGGACTTGACGTTTAATTTCTTGGACATAGTTACGATGTTGCGGATGAATTCCAGAAATAGAGAGTAAGGGCACTGGCTTGTGAGCACGTGCGATATTAGGATCAGCCTTGGGCTCTTCTTTCGGTTTATTTTCAACCACAGGTTCTACGGGGATAGGACGTGGCGCATCATTAACGATTTGAACATCGCCTATTTTAAGAACGCCTTGAGGGGGGAGGGGGACTGTACTTCCTGAAGGAACATGAATGTCATTAATCATGATGCCTTTAATTGCGCGTAAGTCCGTCACCATAATCCCTACGTCAGAGACAGAGATTTGTGCGTGAGTTCCCTCAACGCCATGTTTCGCATTGAGTTTAATTTCGGCGGTTTGCGACCCAATACGCCAATTGCCTTCTGGAATTTCAGCTCGAACTTCGGGTTCGCCAGGTTGTCGAATAATAATTTTAGCCATATATTATACCTTATAATTAATTATTTACCGTTACGTCTGGCGGCAAAGTCAGAGATATTTTTCTCCATGTAATCAAAGTTAATTTGTTTAACTGAAGTGTTTGTTTTGGTATCCTGAGGACCGCGTAAGGTTAAGGTAAGTTTTCCTTTTTGACGTGCAAAAATGAGTAATTCAGCCTCAAGTTGTGATACTTGGAATGTAATAGAGTTGTAACCGCGCGTATTGTTAGCCATATTTTGATAGTTTTGACCATAATCGGTTCCTGTTGCGAGCACTACTACATTTTGTAAAACGGTGTAAGTGACCAAATCGCGCATTAAATCGCCTTTGTTGTCAGGAGAACTAAATGTCCCAATCACATCAACGTGGTCGCCTGGGCGAACCAAACACGCGACTGCACTAATCGGATCGACATCTATGGTGACTGCACGTAAACCCGATTGAGGAATAATAGAAGAAAACGTTGTTCCCATATCACGCCCCATGTCAATATCGTTAAAAGTGATGTAACTTCCTTGTTTGATTGAAACTTTTGTTTCTTTATTGCTAATGATGGTTAAAAATTCTGGCTTGATATACAAACGCGCCATTGGGTCATTTTTAGAAATCTTAATAATGCGTTCTTCAACATTATCTCGTGTAATAAAGTCACGCGCATCGATATTTGCAGTTGCCACGAGAACAGGAAAATCTTGCATCATCGAATTCATTTTATCTTTTTCAGCTTGTATTTGTGAATTAAAAAGATAGGCCGCAATAATGCCAAAAAAGATTGCTGCAATGATGAGATAATTTTGTTTCATAGGGGAGACCTTTCGCTGTTTGTTTTATTTATATATTATGTATTTAAGCAATATCTTTATTAAATATAGCA
>CAZIVM010000041.1:0-16980 GCA_964542845.1 uncultured Victivallales bacterium | reverse complement strand
CTGAACGGAAAATAGGCGTTAAGTCAATAGGATTCGCAGGTTGTGCCTTAGGTGGATAGTATAAGAATTGACTTAATGGACAACGAATCTTTACCGTTTGTTTTGCGGGAATTGTGTAGGTAACATACCCCTGAGGATTATATGAGAAATAACGATTTTCATTAAAGTAACGTGGGTTAAAGAATCCACGCCATGCCTCAAAACGCCAGTTACTATAAGTTAAATCTATTTCAAAGAAGTTGGCGGTATTAGCTGTATCACTCACAAAGCGATCATTGGCACGAATATTTCCTAAATATAGCGTACAAGGAGAGTCTGAGTTATTTTTAAATTTAAGAACAACAGCTGTAGGATTCGGGGTTTGATCTAATCCAACTTCATAAGAACATGCTGTAATCACATTATGTGTGTTCCCCCCATAAGGATTGGAGGTATGCATAAATTCCTTAAAACGTGGAAGAGCGTTTACATCACAACCTGCACGTTCTGAAATATCCAAACGTTTTAAGGTATAATTATCTCGAGCAGGATCAACAAAAGCGGGACCATCATTGGCATTGTTATCCGGAGAAAGGCTCCAATTTTTCTTAACGATTAATTTTTGATCACAATTTTCAAGATAGGAATGGAAAAGATGTGTATTGACTGCAGAGGCATCTTCGCGATAAGTTTGTCCAATATTTCCCCACATAATGCGTTGTTCAATGTCACGAACATCGACTTCATCAATTCCATCTAAGTCGTTAATATTATTTGCGGTATATAAATTGGCATAACTATTGCCTTGATTTCCCCAAATAACGCAATTATTAATGCGTGTACTTGGGCTTGCAGCTACTCCACCCACAGCCCCAAGGTTATTCACAATGGTACAATAGCTCATATAGCCATTACGAGCCATCACGCCCCCAATACGATTTGAACTATTTCGTGCAACCAAGCTATTGGTCATATGGGCGCCGTGATCCAAGAAAATCCCAGTAATTTGATTATAAACAATTGCACAATCTTCAACAAGAGATTTATCTGTGGCATAAATAGCAACATCCGCACCTGAATTATCACTTACAACACATCCCATAAGGCGTGACTCCCCTTTCATAACCACGGCTGCTTTGAAATGATCTAAGGTTTTAATCTCTTCGCCCCCCATGATATGACAATCTTTTAATGTAGCTTGATCATGAAGCGATAAAGGATAATTTCCAACCTGAATAGTAATCCCTTTCCAGGTAAACTTTGTAAAACTTGTAGCGTTTTGTTTCACTGTAGGAAGTTTTGGATTTTTAGGAGTCAATAACACAGGATGATGCGCACTACTAAAACCTGTAACATTAACGCCACCTTTCATTTTGAAATTTCCTGCATACGTTCCTGCTTTTAAGTAAATATTATCCCCTCCCCCAGCTTCTTGCATTTTTTCAAACCATTTAACCCCTTTGGGTGAATCCCAACTTTTCCCATCATTTTCGCAATTACCATCGGGGGTAACATACCAATCTTTCGCACATAGAAGAGTACTCATACCCATAGAAAGGAAAAAGACGGTTGCGCTTTTTAATAATTTTTTTTGAATATTGAACATAGAAGCCTCATTGTTGTGGGTGGAACTGAAAATTGTGTAAATTCTCTAATAACTAAATATAATCCAAATAATTTAAAATTCAAATATACAATTCAATATTTTTCTCCTTTTTTCAATAAAAAAACAAAATTATGATTTAAAACAAAAAAAGCGCACAGTTTTTAAAGCTGTGCGCTTAAAATAAACTCAAATCTTAAAGATTATTTTGCTGTTTGTTTTTTGAATGACTCAACAGTGTAATAGTTTACTTGGTTGATTTTTTTCCAAGCGCCACGTGTGAAGTCAGGAACAACAACAGGCATACCATTGTTTTCTGCTGATTTTTGTGTAAGGTCTGCAATACATGACCATTCTGCAGCATCATAGACGTCTTGGTCAAGTGGTAAACCATTATTTAAGCAGTAGATCAAACGGCAATCCATGATGAAGTCCATACCACCATGACCACCCACTTGGCGTGCTTTTTTGCCATATTCGCGGATGATGGGGTGTTGGTATTTTTCGATCATTGCATCACGTTCTTTAACAGAAAGGAAACCATGTGAGTTAGGCTCAAAAGAGAGTCCATTGAAATCACTTCCAGTTCCAACAGTTAAACCTTCAGTGTTAACAATAGCACCTGAACACCATTCTTTAGGAAGACCAGGATATTTTTGTGCAAAACCTTGTGTGCCAGAAATTGTGAAAAGACGGCTGTATGGGCGTGGTGATGTTACATCGTGTTGGAGCATGATGGTTTTACCTTTAGCTGTACGAATAATAGTTGTATTCATATCAGCCATACGGAAAGGAGAATCTTTAAGTGCGCAATTTTTGCCTGCTTTTTCTTTATTATAAGCAGTCATACCCAATTCACGAGTTCCTAAAGAAACGAGGTGAGTCATGCGGTCACCGCGGTGAATGTTCATGATGTGAGCGATTGGACCGAGACCGTGTGTTGCATAGGGGTTACCATCGCGATACATACACTCTTTGAAGCGCCAGTCGTTTTTATAACCGCGGTGATAGAGGCTACGTAAGTCGTGAATATATGCACCTTCTGCGTGAAGAACTTCACCGAAGAGACCTTCGCGAGCCATGTTATTGACAGCCATTTCGAAGAAGTCGTAGTTACAGTTTTCGATCATCATGCAATGTTTACGTGTTTTTTCTGCAGTATTAACCATTAACCAGCACTCGTCAAGTGACAATGTTGCGGGAACTTCCATCACTGCATGTTTGCCGTTTTCCATAGCATAAACAGCCATAGGTACGTGCATTTCCCAAGGGGTACAAATATAAACTAAGTCGATATCTGGATCTTCACATAATTTTTTCCAACCCTCTTCAGTATCATAAGTTTTCAAAGCTTTTGCAGCTTCTTCGCCTTTTACTGAGCGAACGCGATTGACTGCATTTTTGAGATAACCTTTATCTGGATCAGCAAGACCGACGATGGTTGCACCATCAATGTGTGTGAAACGACGAACCGCATCACCACCACGCATTCCTAAACCAATGAAAGCAACGCGAACATTTTTAATAGGTGCGCATGTAAATTCAATCATGTCTTCTTGACCCGCTGGACGTGCAGGGACTGGGAATGCATAAGGTTGAAAAACTTCTGATTGTGCAGGACCCATAGGATCTTGGAAGATATCAGAAGGTTGTTTTTCGGTTTTACCGAAGCCGAAAGGACATCCACTTGAGCAAGCGCTAAGCACTACAGCAGCAGAAATTCCCATGCCAATGAGAGTCATTGTCATTTTTTTCATGTTCATTTTCCTTGGTTAAGGGGTTATACTTGGCATTATGCCTTTTTTGATTCATTCAAAAGATGATTCTTTTCTAATATACAACCTATTTACACTTTTTTCAAGTCTATTTAAGTAAAAAAAATTTTTTTTCAAAAATATAACGAAATTTTGAATTTTAAAATTCACAAAATTAAGAATAATTATCAATAACAGCCTAGCTTTTCCGCATTCTCAACTTGGTCAAGCCATTCATTCAACGCATCATTTTTCTGTAATTCATGGCGATTACGTATTTCTCGAATCATTTGTATTCGCGATTGAATGATGTCGTGATAAGTGGCATAGTATGTTTCTACAACCTGCAAATATTCTTGCATTTTTCGATCTTGTTCAATGGCTAAAACAAAATCTCGTTCAGCACTCGAAAATTGTGCATAAAAATGAGACGCATTTTCATTATTTAACTCTACAATAAGCTTCTCAATTTGAGTCAAAATAGGACGTAGACGAAAGGTGGCTTTACTTTTTAAATTAAAAATTTGAGTGCCTATTTGCTTTTGTACATCCAGTGGGTTCGATAACTGTGTATATACTTTACCTAAATCACCTAAAAATATAATCTTATCCTCTATACGAATAGAATCAGGAAACTTAGGGTCTACAACATTGAGCTTCACCCAAATATTTTCACGAATATCCGAAAAGTAACTATTTGAAATCAAGTCGCTAGATTTATGAGAGTTTGCGGTATAAACAATATAGTCAACATAATCAATAAATGAAATAGAATAAGAGGGAGCATCTTGAATTATTTCAAGCCATGACGCTTCTTCTGTTTGTTTATGGTTAATGCGCTTACGACATAGCATGATGAGTGTTTTTTCAAAATCTCGACGTAAAATATATTCAACATAAGATAACATAACATTCGCATACTCTTCTTGAAATAATGAAAATTCATCGTAATGCACTAAGGTTGGAATATCAATCATATCAATGGGTAAAGGAAGAGCAATTTCTCTGTCGAGTAAATAGCGAATACGTGGAAAAGCATAGTTGCGTAACCCCGTGCGTTGTGTAATCATTTCACTATTTAATTCAATGTACCAGCCCCCCTCTTGTATCTGTTGTTCGTGAAGAGGGGAAACTTGATTGAGTCGCGAATAAAAACGATGTAATACCCCTGATAAAATCCATTGGGGTAAAAGGTGGTTATAACTCGATGGATTATTATGCGGAACCATGACCCGTGAACGAACGAGCCCATCAATAATCGCCAACAATCCTTCATTGTCTAAAAAGGCTTCACCTGACTGAACGGGAAGATATAATACCATTTTTCGTCCTGAAAAAAAAGAATATTTCACCACTTGGTTATGTTCAACCGTTTGAATGGAAAGAGAATAAACCATCTTTGATTGTGGTAACAGTTCACTAACCAAAGTGTTTAGAACGAGAATTTCTCCCTTTGCCCATGCACGTGCTTCTGTTGATAATCGCGCATCACGAATTGAAACTTTATCAACAATGCGTTCTTCTTCGGGGAGTTGTCCTGACACCTCAAAGATGAAGAATGTTAAAAAAAGTAAAGAAAGGCAACGGATAATAAACATAGGTACCTTTTATATTTTACGAGCATACTCACGCGCCCACTGATCTGCACTAATAATTTCGTCTAACGACTCTGCCATTAAGGGTTGATGAGCGGAAAGGGTTTTTTCGACGATATGAAATATATCTGTGAACTTAATCTCGCCACGAATAAAGCGAACGACAGCTTCTTCATTTGCGGCATTGAGAACAGCAGGTGCTGTGCGCCCCATTCGACACGCCTCTCGAGCAAAATTAAGTGATGGAAAACGTGTATGGTCTACTTGTTCAAAAGAGAGTGTTGCGATTTGGGTGAGATCTAAAGGTTGAACCAAACTCGGCATCTTTCGTGGATAGGTTAATGCATATTGAATGGGCGATTTCATGTCGGGCATCGAAAGTTGCGCTAATAATGTATTGTCTTTGAACTCCACCATCGAGTGAATAATCGATTGAGGGTGAATCAAAACCTTGATTTGTGATTCAGGCAAATTAAAAAGATAAACCGCTTCAATGAGTTCTAATGCCTTATTCATTAATGTTGCACTATCAATGGTAATTTTTTGCCCCATTTTCCAAGTTGGATGGTGTCCAGCGACTTCTGGGGTGATCATCGACATTTCATTTTGTGTTTTCTGACGAAATGGTCCGCCGGATGCTGTTAGGATAAGATTGGCAACATCGCATTTCTCTGAACCTTTTAAACACTGAAATATGGCAGAATGCTCCGAATCCACAGGGATAATTTGTACCCCTGTTTCGGCAACAACATGACGAACAAAGTCGCCCGCCATGACCATAATCTCTTTTGACGCAAGCGCGATACGCTTCCCCTGCCCCGCGGCTGAAAGAACAGGGAAGAGCCCCGCTGTACCAACCACAGCACAAACAACGGTTTGAATATTATCACGCATTGCAAGCTCAGTCATTCCTTGGATACCAACGAGGATTTCAGTTGCGGGAGGCATGAGCGACTTTGCGCGTTGGTAGTCATTTTCATCACCTATGACGACGGTTGGGACTTGATGTTCATGTGCCTGTTGAGCGAGTAGTTCGATATTTTTACCTGCGCCAAGCCCCATAACACGCACCGAATCTTTAAGATGTTGTGCGACTTCGAGTGTATTTCGTCCGATTGAACCCGTCGAGCCGAGTACGATAATATTTTGTTGCATATAATCCTCTATGAATAATCAATAATGTTGTCAATATAATAAATATAACACTTTTTTCATTATAAGTCAAATTCTTTTGATAAGAAATTAAACTTATTATCTTAAATGTTACGTTTTGATTATAAAATTCAATAATTTTGGCATATTTTGCTTTTAGAATGCCTTAAAATGGATTTTATGAAGTTTTTAGTTTTCTAAAAAAAGATAAAAAACGTTAAAATTGCCTTAAACGTGCCTTAAAATGCTTTTTTAGAAAAAAGATGCAAAAAAGTTTATAAAAAAAGTCGACTTTTTTAAATAATATGCTATATTATATAACAATAAAAGAATCGCCTGATATCGTCCAGGGTCTTAAATCTCAAAAAATAACGTTTCGAACAAAGGAAGACACTATGCAAGACTTGACAGTCTCTCTCGGTACCATGTCCAAAATGCAACCCTCCGCTACTCTCGCAATCGCAGCTAAAGCCAAGGCACTCAAAGCCGCGGGTGAAAAAGTGGTAAGTATGTCAGCGGGTGAACCCGATTTTGATACCCCAGACTATATCAAACAAGCCGCCATTGATGCCTTATTAAAAGGAGATACAAAGTATACCCCCAGTTCAGGTACATTAGAATTACGCAAAGTGCTTGCTGCTAAATTTGAGCGTGAAAACGGAATTAAAACAACCCCAGAACAAATCGTTGCATCACCCGGCGCTAAATTCTCATGCTTCCTTGCCGTTTGTGCGCTTTGTGGCCCTGGAGACGAAGTATTACTTCCCAGCCCATACTGGCTCTCTTATCCTGAAATGATTACCGCTTCAGGCGCAACAATTGTTCCTGTGCCTACAAGTGCTGAAAATAACTATGAAGTTGATCTTGCAGTATTGGAATCATTGGTAACAGAACGTACCAAATTAATGATTTTAAACACACCTTCCAATCCAACGGGTGCTGTTTATCGTCGTGAAACCCTCGAAAAAATTGCAGATCTTGCCGTGCGTAAAAACTTCATGATTTTATCAGATGAAATCTATGAAAAATTGGTTTATGATGCCGAGCTTCCACACGTTTCTATTGCAAGCCTCAATCCACAAATTGCTGAACTCACCATTACGGTTAACGGTTTTGCAAAAGCATACGCAATGCCCGGATGGCGTTTAGGATATTTGACTGCCCCATTATGGCTTTCAAAACGTATTGCAGCTTTACAAAGTCACTCCACATCAAACCCCACATCATTTATTCAACCTGCAGCCATTGTAGCGATTGAACAAGGTGGCGAAGATGTTGAAAAAATGCGTCAAATCTTTGCAAAACGTCGTGATTTAATTTGCGAATTATTAAAAGATGTGCCCAAATGTAAAGCAATCCGTCCACAAGGTTCATTCTACGTTCTTATTGATATTTCAGAAACAGGCTTAGCACCAACAGTTTTCTGTGAACGCTTGATCAACGAACAAAAAATGGCCTGTGTTCCTTGCGAAGACTTCGGCGCAGCAACATCGATTCGTCTTTCTTATGCGTGCTCAGATGCCAATATTAAAGAGTGCGTCAGCCGCTTAAAAACATTCATCGAATCATTATAATACATTATATATATAAATAACCATTAGAGGAGTCCATCATGAGTGACGTCGTCGATACAGAAACAGCAGAAGGTCAAAAAACTCTGTTTAAAGATATTCCGGTGAATATTAATGATATTATGCATACAGCATATTTGCAATATTCGCTGTCAGTGAACGTTGGGCGTGCAGTGCCTGATGTGCGTGACGGATTAAAACCTGGTAATCGCCGTATCTTGTATGCGATGTCGAAATTGGGATTGACCAAAGGCGGACAATACACCAAATCTGCGAAAGTCGTCGGGGAAGTGATTGGTAACTATCACCCCCATGGTGACTCCTCTGTTTATGATGCCATGGTTCGTATGGCGCAAGACTTCTCAATGCGTAAACCGCTTGTTGATGGTCAAGGAAACTTCGGTTCAATCGATGGTGACCCCGCGGCTGCGTATCGTTATACAGAGTGTCGTATGGAACGCGTTTCGGAAGAGTTGCTTGCTGATATTAATAAGAATACAGTGAACATGCTCCCCACTTTCGATGAGAAAAATCTCGAACCCGAAGTTCTCCCTTCAAAATTTCCTAACCTTCTCGTTAACGGTACCACAGGTATCGGGGTGGGTATGGCAACGAATATCCCCCCACATAACTTAGGGGAAGTGATTGATGCAACGATCATGTTGATGGACAATCCAGAAGCAACAGTTCCAGAACTCATGGAAGTGCTTCCTGGACCCGACTTCCCTACTGGGGCAACGATTTGTGGTCGTAATGAATCTCATCGTTTGTATAGCACAGGTCGTGGTTCTATTACCATGCGTGCAAAAGCAAAGATTGTAGAAGACGACCGCAATGGTCGCGAACAAATTATTATTACTGAAATCCCTTATGCGGTTAATAAAGAAAACTTGGTCGAAAAAATTGCCGACTTAGTCAAAGATAAAAAAATCAACGGAATTTCAGGCTTGCGTGACGAATCCTCTTCACGTGCAGGTATTCGTATCGTTGTTGACATCAAACGCGGTGAAATGGGATCCGTAGTTTTGAATCAACTCTACATGCACACCATGCTTCAAACAACTTTCCCATCTTGCATGTTGGTGGTGCATCAAAATCGCCCATGCGTGATGAATCTTCGTGAAGTTTTACAAGCTTATATCGACCACCGTATTGAAGTGGTTACACGTCGTACTCAGTTTGAACTTGATAAAGCGTTAGATCGTTCACACATTGTTGAAGGATTATTAGTTGCGGTTCAAAATATTGACGAAGTGGTTAAAATTATTCGTGAATCACGCACAACCGAGATTGCAGGACAAAGCTTAATGGCACGTTTCCAATTAACGAAACGTCAAGTATCCGCCATCCTCGAAATGCGCCTTTCACAATTAACGGGTCTTGCGATTGACGACTTACAATCTGAGTTTGATGAACTCCAAGCTGCAATTGCACATTATCGTGCGATCTTAGCAAGCCGTCAAATGATTCTTGATATTATTAGAACAGAACTTACTGAAGTTAAAGAAAAACACAGAGATCCTCGTCGTTCTGAAATCATCGGCGCCGCTGACGATCTCTCTATTGCCGACTTAATTACACCTCACTCCTGTGTGATTACCGTTTCTAAAACGGGTTACATTAAACGTCAACCTGCCGATACCTTCCGCAAACAAAATCGCGGTGGTAAAGGAATTATCGGTATGGAAACAAAAGAGCAAGATTCTGTGGAACACCTCTTTAACGCCAATAGTCATGACCTCATCTTCTTTATTACTCAAAAAGGGGTTATGCACTGGTTAAACGTCTATGATATTCCTGAGTGTTCACGTATTTCACGTGGTCAAGCGATTATCAATTTGATTAAAATCGAAAATGGCGAAAGCATCCGTACGATGTTTACGACCCAACGTGAGAATATGGAACGTTCTGACCTCTTCCTCTTTATGGCAACCCGTAATGGTGTTGTGAAGAAAACAGAACTTTCACAATTCCGTCACCTCCGTCGTGCAGGTATCCGCGCCCTCTCTATTGATGATGGAGATGATCTCGTAGGTGCACAACTCACTGATGGTAATTCTCATATCGTTCTTTCAACCTCACAAGGGATGGCGAACCACTTTGTAGAATCCGATGTTCGTTCGATGGGACGTGCAGCGCGTGGGGTTCGTGGAATCCGTTTCCGTAAAGATTCAGACTTCGTGGTTTCAATGCAAGTCTTCCCACAACTTCCTGAAGAATCTGATACCGAAAATATGGGCCCCGAAATTCTTGTTATTACGGCTGGCGGTATGGGTAAACGTTCTTATGTGAAAAATTATCGTTTAACACGTCGTGGATCGATGGGTGTGACCTCGATTCGTTTCAAAGCTGAAAACGATTCAGTGATGGAAACCCTCCAAGTTGAGTCTGGCGATGAAATCATTATCACAACAGTTAAAGGGATTATTGTTCGCCTCTCTTGCGATCAAATTCGTACGATTGGCCGTGCATCAATGGGTGTACGTTTAATGACCTTTAAGAATAGAAACGATAAGATTGCATCTGTTGCAAAAATTATCTCTGTTGATGGCGAAAAACTCGATAACGATGAAAATGCCGAACTTGCCGAACTCCCCGAACAAGATCCAGCTGATCTCGAAGAAATCGTAGAAGAAGAGGTCATCGAAGAGGAAATTGTCGAGGACGATGAACCCCAAGATGATAACAACGAATAATACAATGTCTAATACTAAAAAAGTAAATATCGGAATTCTCGGTTTTGGCACAGTAGGTGCTGGAACCGCAGAGTGTCTACTCAAAAATCACGACATCATTCAAAATCGTACTGGTGTTGATATTCAAATCTGTGGAATTGCAGACTTGGATATAACCTCAGATCGTGGCGTTGATGTTCCTCAATCACTCTTAACCACCGATGCAGAAACTGTTATTGCGCAAAGCGATATTGTCGTTGAGCTTATTGGTGGAACTTCCATCGCTCGTACGTTAATTGAAAAAGCATTAACGTTAGGCAAAAAAGTTGTGACGGCAAATAAAGCGTTGTTGGCAGAATTTGGCGATGAACTCTTTAAAGTGGCTGAAGCGAATAACGCTAATATCTATTATGAAGCAAGTGTTGCGGGTGGGATTCCCATTATTAAGTCACTTCGAGAAGGCTTTGTCGGCAATCAAATTCAATCGATTTACGGCATTATGAATGGAACATGTAATTATATTTTAACGCAAATGCAATCCGAAGATATGAGTTTTGAAGATGCCTTAGCCGAAGCTCAAGCCAAAGGTTACGCTGAAGCCAACCCCTCTTTGGATATTCATGGAATTGATACCGCACATAAAACTGCGATTTTAGCGTCATTAGCTTATGGCAAATGGTTTGGTGTTACCCCTGTTTATGTTGAAGGCATTTGCAATATTACATCAGCAGATATTAGTTTTGCAGATGAAATGGGGTATCGCATTAAGTTGCTAGGCATCGTACGAATTCATGAAGGTGAAGTAGAAGTACGCGTACACCCTACCCTAATTCCTAAGAGCAAAGTGCTGGCCAATGTGGATGGCGTTTTTAACGCTATTGATGTATGTGGTGACTATGTAGGAGATGTTTTATTTAGTGGTCGTGGCGCAGGTCGCAACGCAACTGCAAGTGCAGTGGTTAGCGATATTGTAGATGCGGCGATCAATGTAAACATGAATATTAAACGTCGTTTACCCCCCTTCCGCGCAGGTGCAACCTTCAATGCGATTAAGAAAATCGAAGATATTCAAACACGTTACTACATTCGTTTAGAATGTAAAGATACTGTAGGAATGTACTCAAAAATCACAAAAATTCTTTGTGAACACAACGTGAATATATCTAGCATTCTTCAAAGAGAGCCCAATGATGAATTTGTTCGTGTGATTATCACAACACATATTGTCCGTGAAGGCGATTTAAACTCAGCCATTGCCTCTCTTGAAAAATTAGAACAAATGGGAAATATTTCCAAAATTAGAATAGAAAATTGGTAGAGATATCTATCAAAGTAGGAGTAGAAAAAATGCACGGAAAGCATACTATTGAAAAAATTGGTGGCACATCCATGACGCGTTTCGGCGAAGTTATGCGTAATGTGATTATCGGAAATCGTAAAAGTGAAGAGCTTTACAATCGTATTTTTGTGGTCTCTGCCTATGGTGGTATCACGAACTATTTGCTCGAAAATAAAAAGAACGGTGCCCCAGGCGTTTGGGCCTATTTTGCGGATGGCAATCCCGAGTGGGAAAAAGCTTTGGAAATTGTGCGTGAAAAAATGCTTGAAGCGAATCGTACATTTGTGGATATTGGTTTAGATTTAGCGGAAGCGGATGAGTTTGTTAATACGCGTATTAACGGCATTCATGGATGTTTAGCTGAATTAATCCATTTGCGTTCTTACGGACATTTTGATCCCCGTCATTACCTTCTTCCAGCTCGTGAAATTTTAGCAGCGGTAGGTGAAGCCCATTCGGCATTTAACTCTACGTTGATTTTACGCAAAAATGGTATTAATGCTCAATTCTTTGATCTTACAGGTTGGATGGATGCAGATATTATCGGTTTTGAAGCCACCATTCATCGTCATTTTGACGGCGTTGATTTTTCAAAAGTGATGCCGATTGTGACGGGTTATGTCAAATTCGACGAAGGAATTATGACACGTTATGATCGTGGATACAGCGAAATTACATTCTCAAAAATTGCCGTTGTCACCAATGCGCGCGAAGGAATCATTCACAAAGAATACCACTTATGTTCAGGCGACCCCGTCCTTTTGGGCGCCGACAAAGTACGCATTATTGGTCAAACCAATTTTGATATTGCCGATCAAATGGCTGATATGGAAATGGAAGCGATTCACTCTAAGGCATCTAAAGAGATGGAATTACGCGATATTCCTATTCGCGTTAAAAACGCATTCGAGCCCGAACATCCTGGGACATTAATTTCAAAAGACTATATTTCACCCGAACCCCGTGTTGAAATGATTACAGCGCGTGAAGATGTGATTGCCATTGAGGTGTTTGACCCCGAAATGGTCGGTCAAATTGGTTATGACCATACGCTTCTTTCTTCTTTTGTTGAGTTTGGAATTAGCTTTATTTGTACGAATACAAATGCGAACACGATTTGTCATTACATCCCACAAAAAACAAAACGTTTGAAAGATTGTATTGATTCTATTCGTAAGAAACTCCCCTACTCCCAAGTTTCTGTTCGTGAAGTTGGGATTGTCACTGCCATGGGATCAAACATGCGTCGTCCAGGCTTCTTAGCAAGAGCTGCGACCGCCCTTGCGAATGCGAATATCAATATTTTAGCCCTTGACCAATGTATTCGTCAGGTTAACATGCAGTTTATCGTGGATCGCGAGAATGCCAATGACGCTCAAATCGTATTGCATCGTGAACTTATTGAAAACGCTTAATCTTACACTTCAAAGCCCTTTAATTAAAGGGCTTTTTTGTTTTTTAATTTTAAACATTTATTTATGTTTAAATGCAAGTGAATCAACGGATACACCTCTCTATACGCCACAATCCCCATTTGTGAGTCGTTTAGGCGATATCCCTCGTCACAAAACCGATACCGAAAAAATTAAGATTGAAAACTTAAAACAAGATGCTAAAGCAGGTCATCCTGAAGCCAATATACTTTTAGGCAATCTTTACGCAGAGGGCAAACTAGTGGCGTATGCGCCCGAAAAATCGGTGGCATGTTTTCAGATCGCCGCTCAGCAAGGACATCCCAAAGGACTATTCAACCTTGCGCGCTGTTATGAACGAGGATTCGGCGTAAATCCATCAAGACGCGTTGCATTTGAGTGTTATAAACTTGCGGTTGAACGACATCTTCCATCTGCAAAATTACCTTATGCAATGTTATTGCGTTATGGCGTAGAAAGCGACGCACTGTTTCCTTCCCTCCCCGCTATTAAACCCGATATTAAAGCAAGTTTAGAAATTTTATCTCAAATTCAAGATGCGGACAGTATTCATGCAAAACGAGAAATAGGACTCATCTATTTAACGCATATCGACTATATGAGTTGTAATGATAGCGGATTATTGATCTTACAAGAAACATGTAATGACAGTGATCCACTTTCTGCGCGTTATATAGGCGACTACTATTTTAATTCTAAAGATTCTAAACACTTTGAGTTAGCGTATCACTATTTTTATAAAGGTTATCTTTTGGGAGATGTGGAATCGACAGCTAAACTTGCATTTTGCTTGGAAAAAGGAATAGGTACCTCTCAACGTGTTGATCTCGCATTAGTGCTATATGAACGTGCTATTGAAGGGAAGTCGACTTTTGCTATGGTGTCATTGGCAGAATATTTCATTCATGAATACCCTGATAATTTGGAAAAACTCGATTTAGCAATGTCGATGCTAGTGATGGCAACAGCGCATCAAGACCCCACGGCAATGTATATGCTAGGATTATGTGCGTTTCGAGGAATCGGTCAAGATACCAACTATGAAACAGCACTTCGTTTTTTTGAAGAAGCGGCAAAATATAACTATGCACCTGCAGAATTCAATGCTGCGATGATGTATTTAGAAGGGCATGGAACGTCTATCGACTTTGAAAAAGGAGTTGCGTATCTTGAAAAAGCGGCGAATCACAATTCGACAGAAGCGATGGTTAAATTGGCAACTTGCTTAATTCATAATGTCGGAGATGATAATGATATAGAATATGCTATGCACCTCCTTCGAAAAGCTGCACGACGTGGCAATGCCGAGGCAACAATCTTAATTGAACGTATCTTAAATACAAAATCTTTCTAATTTTTATCCATTTCAAACAATAAATTTATAAACTAGACGTTATTTGAATATCAGAATTCAAATTTCCCTGAATCAATTAATAAAAATGAGGAGTAAAAAATGAAAAAATTGTTATTAACAGCCGCTTTGATGGGAGTTTTAGTTCCTGCTTTCGCACAAGAGATGAATGACAATATGCCGCCACCTCCCCCACCCATGCAAGCAGAAGGCGGGAATCAAGGCGGACCCAGTAGCGGACGTGGAAATCGTCGTGAACGTCCATCACGTGAACAAATGCAAAAAATGCGCGAAGAGATGATTAAAAACTTCGATAAAGATGGCGACGGCGAATTGAATGAAGAAGAACAAAAAGCGATGCGCGCCGATTTCGAAAAACGCATGTCTGCAGAAGAGATGGACTCCTCACGTTTTCGCGGAGCTCGTGGTGGACGTGGATTCCGTCCTGATTCAGGCCGTATGCCTGATCGTCCAACAGAAGGCGACCGCAGTAGTTTTGAAAACCGTCGTAAAGCCATGATGGATAAAATGAATGGCGAGAAAAATACCGAAGAAGTAAAAAAACAAGTTGAAGATCGTCGTTCAAAAATGCGTGAAGAGATGATCAAAAAATTTGATACTGATGGTGATGGAAAGTTGAATGAAGAAGAAGAAAAAGCGATGCGTGCTGATTTCGAAAAACGCATGAAAGAGCGCCCTTCACGTCAACAAGAGCCTCGTCAGCCCCGCGCACCTCGTAGCTAAAATAATTTAATCCATTAAATTATAAACAAAAAAACTCGACTCATTTTGATAAGGAGTCGAGTTTTTTATTTTAAATCATAAAGAATACGATTAGATTAAAATCGAATAATTGATTGAATCTTAAGCTTCTTTTTTAACATCAATACGTTGGAACAATGCTCCGGGATCTTGTGTTTGTGTATTTGGGACTAAAACACCCCAGGCTTGAGCATCTTCAAGTACGGGCGTATAATCTTCTGGTAGACCTAATGCAATTTGCAAACAACGCATTTTGGCAGGCATAAGAGGGGTTAAGGCAATACTCACCACGCGAAGTGCTTCAGCTGCAGTATAAAGAACGGTTCCCAAACGTGCGGTGTCTCCATTTTTAGCGAGCGTCCATGGCGCGGTTTTGTCAAAATAACGATTTCCGGCGCGAATCGCTTCAATCATTCCCGCAATTCCTTTATCGACACGCATTGATGCGATCGATTCTTTTAATGCTGGCACAGAACTTTTGACCGCGTCCATAAATTCGATATCGATATCAGTAATTTCAGCAGGAGCAGGAATTTTATTGTCGAAATTTTTACCTATCATTTTAATTACACGGCTAACAAAATTACCTAAATCATTCGCAAGATCGCTATTAAAACGTGTAATAAATGTGGATTCTGTAAATGAGGCATCTTGCCCGAGCGTCATCTCAGAAAGTAAGAAATAACGGAACGCATCTACCCCATATTTCTCGCACAAATCCATTGGGTTAACCACGTTGCCTAACGATTTACTCATTTTATCATTTCCCATCAACCACCAGCCATGTGCAAAAATAGATTCAGGCATGGGGAGTCCCATCGCCTTAAGCATGGTTGGCCAATAGACAGTATGCGTTGTTAAAATATCTTTTCCAATTAAATGATAAGCACAAGGCCACCATTTCTTAAATTTTTCATCATCTGATCCATAACCTATTGCTGAGATATAGTTCAATAATGCATCAAACCATACATAGCAAACATAATCCGTATCAAATGGCAATTCTATTCCCCATGATAAACGACTTTTAGGGCGTGAAATACAAAGGTCGCCTAAAGGTTGTTTTAAGAAACCGAGTGTTTCATTTGCACGGAATGCAGGTTGAATAAAGTTAGGATGCGTTTTAATGTAATCGATTAACCAATCTTGATAACGACTCATTCTAAAAAAGTAGTTAGATTCAATAATGGGTTCAACGGCACGTTTACACTCGGGGCAAAGATTTCCTTCAAGTAAATCTTTTTCAGTAAAAAAACGTTCACATGGCACGCAATAATGCCCTTGATATTCATCACGATAAATCAAATCTTGTTCAAAAAGATCTTGTAATACTTTTTGAACAATCTCTTTATGACGCGATTCAGTTGTACGAATAAAATCATCATTCGTAATTTCTAAGCGTTTCCATAATTCTTGAAAACGAACCACGGTTGAGTCGCATTGTTGTTGAGGAGTCATTCCTTGGGCATCCGCCGCTTTTTGGACCTTTTGACCATGCTCATCTGTTCCGGTTAAGAAATAGACATTTTCGCCCATTAAACGTTGATAACGTGCAAGTACATCCGCTAAAATTGTTGTATAAGCGTGTCCGATATGGGGTTTATCATTCACATAATAAATAGGCGTGGTAATATAGAAGTTGGGGTTCATAAAGGTTCCTCGGGTTCGTTAAAAAATGTTCATGTTATAATATACACCCGATTCGAACGCTTTCAAATAAAAAACTTAATTTTTACAATAAATTTACATTAAAGAAATAAATAATT
>CAZIVM010000040.1:0-17068 GCA_964542845.1 uncultured Victivallales bacterium | reverse complement strand
CAAACTTTTTCTACATAAAAAAATAGCCCCAAATCATTTGGAGCTATCATTTATGTAGAAAAAGTTTGTTTAATGATACTTCCCCAATGTGGATCAACTTCTTGTAGTTCAATGAAATCAATCTTCATATTTTGTAGAACTTTACGCCAAAATTTCGTGGCATAAGTTGCGGAAATAAGTTGACGCACTTGCCATTTTCCTTTTAAGGATAAAAAGAGGTGTCGTGCAAGGATGAATCCATATTGTTGAGCACGATAATCTGGATGTATAAAAAATTCCGCCACATCCCATACCTCTTGAATTTGTTGTATCACAACAAACCCGCATGGGGTTTCTTTGGCGTAAAGTATCCACCCCCATGTGCGGGGTGCGGGGCAGGGGGTAGATATAGGGAAATCATCTTTTGAATCGGATTGAACCCCTGTTAAAGGTGCAAATTCCGCTTCATATAAATGACTCAAAGAGAAATACAATGCTTGTTGTTTCTCTTTAATGGGTTCTAAACTTAAATGTGTTTGAATAGAGAGCGGAATTTCCATTTAGATGAAAATATCCATGGGTGATGACGCATTTGCGCCTATAGAAGTGCCTGCAGGACCCGCTTTCATTGCCAGTTCGGCACCTTGAAGCGCCAAATGAAATGCGCGCGCCATTTCTGCGGGATGCTTGGCCGCTGCAATCGCGGTGTTTACCAAGACAGCATCTGCACCCATTTCGAGAGCTGCTGCCGCATGAGAGGGGAGTCCGAGACCCGCATCTACAACAACAGGGACGCATGATTTTTCGATAATGATACGCAACATCGCTTGTGTTTGGAGTCCTTGATTACTCCCAATGGGTGCGCCAAGGGGCATAACGGCATGGACACCTACATCTTCGAGACGTTTTGCTAAGACGGGATCTGCATTCATATAAGGGAGAACAATTAAACCCATTTTGACAATTTCTTCGGCCGCAATGAGGGTCTCAATCGGGTCTGGAAGTAAGTAGTGGGGATCGGGGTGTATTTCGAGCTTAAGCCACTTGAACCCTGAGGCTAAACCCACTTTTGCAATTTGAATGGCTTCTTTGGCGTTACGCGCGCCACTGGTATTGAGCATGACTTCGGTTTTTGAGCGATCGATTGCGCCCATAATATCGTCGTCCATCCCTTTTTGGAGATCGACACGACGAAGCGCGACAGTGACCAGTTGAGTTTCTGAAGCTTGGATTGCTTGAGCGAGTTGTTCGCGAGATGCGAATTTGCCTGTTCCGAGGAAGAGTCGATTAGAGAAGGTTTTGTCGGCAATAACAAGTGGACGCATGGTAGTAAATCCTTATATTTAAGAGTTGATGTCGTCGAGATTACAGATTCTGCAATTGCGACAACTAAGTTCAGCAGGGGGGGTATAAATTCGACCTTCTTTGGCCGCTTTACGATGATTATGCCAGTTGATTGCTGCAAGAATAAGCCCTAACATGATAAAGCCACCTGGGGCTTGTGTCATTAAGCTATTCGCTGCATCTGGAGACCATTCTGTGATGATTTTAATCTCAAAAATCGTTCCTGCACAGGTAAACTCGCGGAGTCCGCCTAAAAGCACGAGTGCAAATGTAAAACCTACGCCCATGCCTATCCCATCGATAATGGATGAAAACACGGTGTTTTTGCTTGCAAAGGCTTCTGCGCGACCTAAAACAACACAGTTGACAACAATAAGTTGAATAAAGATACCCAACGCATTATAGATTTCAACAGGGGCATAAGCTTGCATTAATAAGTCGATAACTGTCACAAAAGTGGCAATCACAACAATATAACAGGGGATACGTATTTGTGCAGGAACCCAAGGTTTGATTAACGAAATCACAGTATTTGAGCCAACCAGTACGCATAGTGTTGCAATACCCATTCCCAAACCATTTAATGCGCTTGATGTTGTTGCAAGTGCTGGGCACATCCCTAATAAAAGAACAAGCACGGGATTTTCGCGCCATAATCCTTTGGTAAAGTTAGTAAGTTGACTCATTATTGTATCTCCATATTAGGGTTTTCTTTTTGAATAAACTGGATAATGGATTCTTTATTTGCAATGAACGTGCGTGCCGTTTCATAAACAGCATCTGTGATGGCGCGCATACTCATTGTAGCGCCTCCTTTGAATTCAAAACTACCACCATCTTTTTTAATTTTCCATGCAAAAGATTCTTCGATCGAGGTAATTTTTTTACCATTAAACTGATCGAGATATGCGTTGGGAACCACTTTTTCTGTATCGGTATCTAAAAGATTGTAGATTGTTTTTTGTTTTTGACGATTGGTTTCAATGGTCCCAAGTCCGGGGGTTTCATTATGTGCAATGACAGAAACAACCCCTACTGTCCCATCAATTTCTAAACCAAACATCACTGTAAGGTTCCCTGCATACGCTTTATTACTCGTTCCTTTGCATGCAAAGCCTACGAGTTTATTTTGATTCCATGCCGGGGTGAAAGCACATGCGTTGTCGAAAGGTTTTTCAAAACAGGGTTCTCCCTTTTCATTAATATAGAAAGTAGAAGAGGTTCTTTCGAAGTCGGGCAAAACCAACTTGATGGCGTTGTTTTCGACACCTTCTTGAGTGGCAATGCGTGCAGGCAAGGTGAGGCGATCGGTGACCGCAAGTACAATGGCCGCAATAGCCGCAAAAAGAGCGAGTCGAATCGCTAAGTTAACTAAAGAGGGTTTATTGGCGCTCATTTGGCACCTCCTTTAACAGGTTTACGATATCCAAAGGGGCGACGTCTGGTGTAACGGTCAATCAATGGGGTTAATGCATTCATTAAGAGGATTGAGAAACTTACACCTTCGGGGAAACCGCCCCAAACACGAATGACTACGGTCAAAATGGCCGAGCCGACAGCAAAAATAATGGCGCCTGAGGTTGTAACGGGCGTTGTGACCATATCTGTAATCATAAAGAAGGCCGCTAACATTGCGCCTCCCGTGAGAATATGAAATAAAGGATCTGGCGTCATGGTGGGGTCGCAAAAGTGAATGATACCCGTAAAGATTGCGATGGTCCCTAAAAAGGCAACAGGGACTTGCCATTTAATGATTTGAAGCATGATGAGGAAGAGTCCGCCAATCAAAATAGCGATGGCACTGGTTTCGCCTAAACATCCGGGCATATTCCCTAGAAAGTAGTCCCAATACGCAGAATCAGAAAGGACACCGGGTTGAAGGGAGGCTAAGTCGGCTTTATGAACTAAGCCAAGTGGGGTTGCCCCGACAATGAGTTCAGCAGGCATGGTTTCGCTCACGACAACTGGCGTAGGGGATGTAATCATATTATTAATCATCTGAGTAGTGTAGGTTCGTGGCCAAAACCAAGTGGTCATTTGACTTGGAAACGAGAGAAGGATAAAGACGCGTCCGACAATCGCTGGATTGAATGGGTTATAACCGATGCCGCCATAGAGCATCTTTCCAATCCAAATCGTAACAAATGCCCCGACGAGTGCAATCCACCATGGAACGTTTGCCGAGAGGTTCATTCCGAGGAGGATTCCTGACACAATGCAAGAGAAGTCGTTAATGGTTTGCTTCTTTTGTTTGGTTACATACGCCCAAATCCATTCAAAAAATACACACCCTGCTACACTAAGAAGAAGGGTATAAAGTGCTTGAATACCGAAATAGTAAATCCCCGCACCGCAAGCAGGAAGAAGTGCGAGAATCACACAAAGCATAATGCGTTGAACGCTTTGTGCTTTGCCATCGTCGTGAATATGAGGCGAACTACTCGCTATTAAGTGTTCGGGGTTGGGTAAAATGATTGAGGGTTGATCTGACATATTATTTTCCTTCTTTATTTTCTGCTGCTTTGCGACGTTGTGCGAGAATTTCGCCTTTTGCGCGACGCATGTGTTGAACTAATGGACGGAATGAAGGGCACATGTAAGCGCAGCATCCACATTCGACGCAGTCCATGACATGAAGTTGTTCCGCCATTTCAAAATCGTTGCTATCGACCGCCGCACTAATCGTACAGCACAAGAGATTCATCACGCATCCATCAACGCAACGCCCACATCGAATACAGGGTTCGGAGGTGTATTGTTTGGCAATGGTTTCGTCTAAGACAAGAACGCCACTGGTGTTTTTACAGATTGTTGCATCTAGAGAGCGTTGCGCAAAGCCCATCATAGGCCCCCCTAAAATAACTTTGCATACAGGGTTTTTAACGCCTCTTGCAAGTTTAAGGACTTCTGAGATAGGGGTGCCAATACGATGTTTCCAATTTCCTGGATTCACCACTTGTTCACCTGTAACGGTTACGATGCGTTCATAAAGCGGTTTCCCTAAAATCACCGCTTCGGCCAATGCAAATGCAGTCCCCACATTTTGCACCACAACACCGACATCCATGGGGAGTCCGCCCGCAGGAACTTTTCGATGGGTGAGTGCATAGATAAGTTGTTTTTCAGAACCTTGAGGATAACGCACGGGGAGTTCGACAACTGTCGTGCCGTACATCGCGCATGACTCTTTCAGTTTGAGAATAGCCGACATCTTGTTATCTTCAACACCCACTAAAACATTACGAACACCTAAAATACGGGCAAACATTGCAATTCCTTTTGCAACCATCTCTGCATTTTCAAGCATCACGCGTTCATCTGCTGTTAAATAAGGTTCACATTCCGCCGCATTAATAATCAATATGTCGATGGGTTTTTCTGGTGGAGGTGAGAGTTTGACATGGGTCGGGAATGACGCGCCACCCATTCCAACGAGTCCTGCTTCTTGAACGCGTGTTAAAATGACTTTGGGATCGCATTCTAACCAGTTTTCAATAGGCTCAAGAAGTTGCGCGGGCGTATCTTCACCATCGGCAACAATCACCATCGCTGGAACTTGTGGGCCTGTTGCACTTGGAATCTCGATAATATCTTCGATCGTGCCACTGGTGGGTGCGTGTAGGTTTGCAGAGACAAAACCATCTGCTTTTGCAATGAGTTGACCCCGTAAAACTTTATCGCCTTTAGCGATAATCATTTGAGGGGGTTTCCCAATATTTTGGGGCACTGCCACAATGTATTTATCATAAAGGGGGGGCGTACGTACAGGGAATTGATTAGAGAGTTCTTCGCCTTGATGAATGCTGCGTCCACCAGGAAATTTACCTATAATGTTAGGGAGCGCTATTTTTTTCATGCGGATACCTCGTTGTTTGCTTCGTTTTTCTCAGGGATAACACCAATTGCTTTGTAGTCTTGTGCCAAACCAATGCAGTGCATGGGGCATGCTGATTTTTCAACAATTTCAGCTTTCGGTGCGTTGGCGTAATTCACCACGGCTAAGGTTCCTTTGATTTCAATTTGACCTTCTTCAGCAGCTTTGACACATTTGCGACATCCAATGCAGGCAACTTTACATACTTTGCGTTTGTCGGCACCTTTGGCGGGGGAACTACAATAAATATGGACTTCTGCATCCGCATGACGTAACGCAATGAGTTTACGCGGGCATGTCTCAACACACTTTCCACATCCTACACATAAGTCGGGGTGCACAATGGCGAGTCCGTTTTTAATCTCAATGGCATTGAATGGACACGCATGCGCACAAGTGCCGTAACCTAAACACCCATATCGACATCCTTTCGTTCCCCCTTGAACAATGAGAGCCGATTTACAGTCAGCCACGCCATTATAACGCACTGACTCTTTCGCCATATCATGGTTTCCTCCACATGCCACTACCGCAACTTTTTTAATGCCGGGTTCTGAAATTAACCCTAACACTTCTGAGATTTTCTCTACAGCGTCGTTAGAGGCGGCAGGGCATTTCGCTGGATCATTGATTTTACCCAGTATAAGTGCTTTGGCCATATCGCCACACCCAGCAAAACCACATCCGCCACAATTAGCCCCAGGTAATAAATCGATCACTTCATCAATGCGTGGATCTTTTTCGACAGCAAATTTTTGGGCAATGATTGCAATTGCACCTCCGAGAATTGCCCCCGTGACGGCAGCTGCAAGAAGTGCAACCCCTGCAAATATAAGTAAGTTTTCCATATCAACTCCTTAAACTTTCACTAAACCACTAAATGCCATAAAACCCATCGCTAAAATCCCTGCTGTAATTAAAGCAACAGGGGTACCTTCCATCGCGCGTGGGACTTTAGCAAAGGCGAGTCGTTCACGGATACTGGAAAAGAGGACTAATGCCAATGCAAATCCGATAGCAGAAAAGAAGCCAAAGAGGGTTGAGTCCAAGACACTGTAACCCGATTTTACGCTGAGTTGGGCGGCGCCTAGAACGGCGCAGTTTGTGGTGATGAGCGGAAGAAAAATTCCTAACGCATCATAGAGTTTGGGGCTTACCTTTTGTAAAATGATTTCAACCATTTGTACCAGTGCAGCAATCACTAAGATGAAAATTAGAAGTTGTAAAAAAACTAAGTTCATCTTGTTTTCGCCTACGGTAAACTCATACGAGAGTAGGTAGTGATAAATTAGGGATGTGACACATGAAGCGATGGTCATCACAAAAATGACAGCACCTCCCATGCCTAATGCGGTTTCAGTTCGTTTGGATACGCCAAGAAAAGGGCAGATTCCTAAGAACTTGGATAAGACAAAGTTGTTCACGAGAATCGCGCCCACCATCATCGTTAAGTAGTACTCCATAAGCACCTCGGGTTTTTGTGTTTGGTATGTAGATGAAAAAAATACATTAATAATATAATACACATCGTGAAAATTTCAACCATTTTAAGTTGAGTTTTAACGAAAAAATTCATCTTTTAAAATACGAGCAAAAATGGATATTTTTCTATTGAATCAATCGTTATTTTAATATCGATTTTAAAACCCTGTTTTTAAGGGAAAAACGAGAAGGTCTTAAATAAAAAAAGCGCCAAGTTTGTGGCTTGGCGCTTGATGAAAATGTTAAGTAGTTATTTATTTGGTTGAAATAACGGGTTCGTCGGGTTTAGCGGTGGAGGCATTGGCAATGTCTCCTTCTTTCACTTCGCCTAAGAACTTAGGAAGTTCAAGCCCGGCCATTCCTGCAACATCGTGAAGCGCAGGTAAGCTCTTGACCATGCCAGATAAGAAATTAGCGGTTGAACCTTTGCCGTCAGGTGTTGATGCGCCTGAATCCCAAACTGTAACTTTGTCGATTTTGATATTTTTGATTGCTTCGGCTTGGAGTTTGACCAACTCTTCGAGTTTTTCAATCATCAACATTTTTGATGCAGCGTCAGAACTCCCTGCACACGCTTGGATAATGCGGTTGAAACCTTCCGCTTTTGCATTCAAGATGGCTAAATTACCGCGCGCTTCGGCATCATAACGCGCAAAGATGGCGTCCGCTTCCCCGCGGGCTTCACGACGGCGTTTTTCAGCTTCGGCTTCGGCTTTGATTTCAACTTTTTGTTTATCAATTTCAGCAGAGACAACGATTTCAGCACGTTGTTTGGCTGTTTCGAGTTTTTGACGTGAAATTTGTGCTTGTTCATCCGCTTCAAATTGTGCTTTTTCAATCATCGCAAGTGCAACTTTTTTAGCGGCTTCAGAACGACGATACGCTTCTGCTTCGGCTTCTTGACGAAGTGCATTGGACTTAGCAATTTCAATAGCCGCTGCATTTTCCCCTTGAACAGCTGTTGAATCTGCCTCTTTAATGGCAATACGACGGTCACGGTCAGCTTGAGCTTCTCCTGTTTGAGCCGCTGCATCCGCTTGCATCATGGCAATACGACGTCCTTTATCCGCTTCAGCTTCACCCACTTGCGCGGTTGCTTCGGCTTGTTTAATCGCCACGTGACGGTCGCGCTCAGTAATCGCTTCCCCTGTTTGGGCATCGGTTTCAAGTTGAGCAACGCGAATACGTTGTGCAGAACGTGCTTCCGCTTCACCGATTCCCCCTTTACGAGTCTCTTCAGCAACCTCAACTTTAGCTTTATTGATCGCTTCGGCTGCAGCGCGTTTACCAATCGCGTCAATATAACCCGATTCATCCATAATATCAGTGATATTCACGTTGAGGAGTTGTAAACCAATCTTATTTAATTCGGTCGCGACATTTTTTTCAATTTCGCGGAGGAAGTTTTCGCGGTCACTGTTGATCTCTTCAATTGTGAGTGAGGCAATGACAAGACGTAATTGACCAAAAGCAATATCTTTGACAAGCCCTGCCATATATTCAGGTGTTGTTCCGAAAAGACGTTCCGCAGCATTACGCATGGTTGCTGGATTTGTGGAAACCGCTACAGTAAAGATTGAAGGGACACTGATACGAATATTTTGTTTACACAACGCATTGTTGAGATTGACCTCAATTTGTAATGGGCGCAATGATAAAAATCCGTAGTCTTGAATGACGGGCCAAACGAAAGTTGCACCCCCGTGGATACATTTCGCTGAACCTTGCCCTGTTTTACCATAAACCACAAGAATGCGGTCGGCAGGACATTTGCGATAACGGCTTGCAATAACGAGCGTGGTAATGAAAATAAAAACCACAATTCCAATTCCTAAGTAGATCATGTAATTCTCCATAATTAAAATCCTTTAGTTTAGTTAGTTTTAGTATTAAAATATTGAGTTATGAATCGATGGTGTCGACGATAAAACAGCCCTCGGCGTGTTTGGACTTGATTTTGACAGGTGTCCCTGTTTCTATTTTTTTATCTGCAAGCGCTGCAACTTCGCGAATGCCTGATTTTGTTGTGACTTGTACTTTTCCTTCATGAGCGCGATCGCCAGGAATGGTCATGTAAACAATCCCTGTAAGTCCCACGAAAGCTTCATCGTTGATATTGCCAGATTCTTGAAGTTTTAAGATTAGGACAATTAAGTAGGCGGTCACGAACATCATGAAGATTCCGAGTGCAAAAGCGCCAATAAAGCCGTAGACAGTGTTTCCGAAGACGATACCCCCCCATCCCACAAACATAACAAAGGCGATAATGGTTTTTGCAGAGAAAATTTTAAGATCTGCAAAACCTGTATCGTGATGAATATCAATGGCGCCATCATTATCGATATCTACATCGACATCAGTTGAGCTCCCAATAAAAGTCATTAACGTGGATAAGAGGAATAATGCTGTTCCGATGATTGCCATGGATTTATAAGCGACTTCCATGGTATCGCCAGCAAAAAATTGATTAAGTTGATCTAACATGCATCCTCCTTGTGTATGGAAAGTTGTTTGTAATTTTGAAGCACAACCTCAAATTCTATTATTAAATGTACACGCGCATATGAGAAAATACAAGTCATTTAGAAAAAAAACAACTTTTTTTTCATAAATAATTTGATTTTTTTAAATAGGATGATATATTAAAGATACATTAATTTGCAATATCCCTTAAAGATTGCGCAAGCTGGTGGGATTCCCGAGCGGCCAAAGGGGGCAGACTGTAAATCTGCTATCTACGATTTCGGTGGTTCGAATCCACCTCCCACCACCATTAATAAATACACTCAGATTTGCTTTTGCATTTCTGAGTTTTTTTATGCACACTTCGTGTGTTGAACTGTGCGCTGTCACGCACTCACTAAGCATATTGTGCTTTTTGTGATTATTATACTTAAATCACTTAAATATTTTTTTCCGTTCACCCACATAAAGAAGTAAAAACTAAACATAATAATCATATTATGTCAATTTTATGATACAAATTTTAAGTATACGCCTATACAAAGTAGCAACCACGGTTTACCCAGCGAGCATGCGATAACATGCAGTTCAACACACGAAGTGCGAGATATGAAATAGCGAAAAGATATAAATAATTAGAAGAAGTCTAATTTACTTAGTGAGTGCGCGACAGCGCACAGCTCAACACACGAAGTGTGTGCGTTAGCCTTTGAATTTGTAGCCAACACCGCGAACGGTTTCGATACAATCGCCTGCTTCACCTAAACGCTTGCGGAGTCCGACAACTTGAACATCGACAGATCGCTCGGTAACGGGATAATCGCCCCCTTTAATGTTGTTCACAATTTGGGCGCGCGAGAAAACCCACCCTGGGCGCTTTGCAAGCATGGCAAGGAGTTCAAACTCTGTGTAAGTTAATTCGATAGATTCGCCTTTATAAAACACTTCGCGTCGACCAGGGTTAATGACAAGAGGTCCTCGTGTGATGGTGTTTTCTTGTGATTCAGTGGTGGATTGACGGCGTAAAAGTGATTTGATGCGTGCCACTAAGACACGATTAGAGAAGGGTTTAGGGAGATAGTCATCTGCTCCCATCTCAAGCCCTAAGACCACATCAATTTCGGTTGACTTTGCGGTAAGCATAATAATAGGAATATGAGATAATTTGGAGTCGGCACGAATTTCTTTGCAAATAGTAAGACCATCTTTGCCCGGCAACATGAGATCCAACACAATTAAATCGGGCATGTTTTCGCGCATTTTGACAAGACCTTCTTCACCTGAAGTTGCGGTGGCGACATGATAACCCTCTTTTTCAAGGGTAAATCGTAGACCCGTTAAAATATCTTGTTCATCATCGATGCAGAGAATGTGGGCTTTCATAAAGTGTTACTCCTTGTTTTGGTGTCTGACAATGGCGCCATTGAGCATATAAATGACGTCTTCGGCGATGTTCGTGCATGAATCCGCGATGCGTTCAAGACTGCGACTGACGCCTAAAATATAGGTAAGCGGAAAAGTCTGTTTAGGGTATTGTTGTGCGAGATTAGCAATTTTGAGGGTATTTTGATGATGCATTTCATCGATTTCGTCGTCTTTGGCGATGACTTTTTCGGCTGTTTCTTTGTTAATTTTGAACAATGCATCAAGGGTTTCCTGTAATAATTCTTGTGTCCGTCGCCCCATGGTTGAAAAATCGATATTGATATTTTCTTGATTTAAACTATGCATGGCACTTGCGCGTTTGGCGATATTAACGGCAAGATCGCCGATACGTTCGAGTTCTGTATTGAGTTTAAGACAAGTAATAACATAGCGTAAATCGGAAGCCACAGGTTGATAGAGTGCCAATATTTTTAGACATTCCTCTTCCAATGCAATCTCTTTACGATCAATGTAATCATCATTTTCGATGACAATGTTCGCGAGATTTTCATCTCCTGTGGTTAGCGAATGCAGGGCTTGACGTAAACTTTCTTCAACGCATGTTGCAAGTTCGGCAAGTTGTTTTTGTAATTTTTCGATTTCTTTAATGAGATGTGCGCTCATAAATTATTCCTTCAATTAAGGGGGTTATCATTAACATACTACATTTTTTGAGAAAATCAACCAAAATGACCGCGAATATACGATTCTGTGCGAAGATTTTTGGGATGGGTAAAGATGATGTCGGTTTTATCGTACTCTACAATGTATCCTTGATAGAAGAATGCAGTGTAATCGGAGATGCGGGCGGCTTGTTGCATGTTATGCGTGACAATGACGATGGTGAACTTTTCTGCAAGTTCGGAAATTAAGTCCTCAATTTTTCCTGTGCCGACAGGGTCAATTGCCGATGTGGGTTCATCCATGAGGAGAATTTCGGGTTCCACAGCGATAGCGCGCGCGATACAAAGGCGTTGTTGTTGACCGCCTGAGAGAGCCATTCCGGGTTTTTTCAGTTTGTCTTTGACTTCGTCCCATAAAGCGGCACCGCGCAAGGCGTGTTCGACACGATCTTGGAGTTCACTTTTCCCCATTTTGTAGTGAAGATTGAGTCCGTAAGCGACATTGTCAAATACCGACATAGGAAAAGGGGTTGGTTTTTGAAAAATCATTCCCACATTACGTCGTAATTCCAAAAGATTAATCTCAGGCGAGAGAATATTGTCGTGATCAATAAGAATTTCGCCATCCGCACGAAAATCCTTGTAGAGCTCAAAAATACGATTGTAGGTTCTCAGGTGGGTCGACTTCCCACAACCTGAAGGTCCAATTACCGCTGTTACGGTTTTATCATAGATGGTGAGATTATTATTCATTAATGCTTGATGATCACCGTAGTAAAAATTGAGATCTTTAGCGATAATTTTAGGTTGAGTTGAGAGGGTGGGTGGCGGTGGCATTTGTTCGAGTGTAAGACTTTTCAGTGGCGGAAGTTCTGACATAATAGAATCCTTAGTTAGTTTTATTTTTGAAGCAAAAACGTAGAGAAAGATTGGTGGTGAGAATAATGATGAGGATGACAAGGGCAGCGCCCCATGCACGCTCAGTCATGATTGGACTAGGGTCATTGCCAAAGTATTCGTTGATTGTGACCGTGATATTCGCTGTTGGACTTCTGAAAAATGAACTTATTGAAGGCCAATATTGAGAACATTGTGCGGTAAAAAGTAACGGCGCTGTTTCACCTGCTACACGGGCAATTGAAAGGAGTATTCCTGTGATTAACCCGCTCTTTGCCGAACGAAATAAAATCACAAATGTGGTTCGACATCGCGTCATTCCTAACGCTAAGGCTGATTCGCGTAAGGTGTTAGGGACTAATGATAACATATCTTCGGTAACTCGCATCACGATGGGAATCATCAAAATCGCAATCGCTACCGAACCCGCAAACCCCGATGCGCATCCCATGGGCACGACTAAAATGGCATAAACAAAAAGTCCTATCACAATGGAGGGGATCCCCATCATAACGTTCGCTGTAAAACGGACCCAGTGTCCTATATGACTGCTTCGACCGAATTCAGAAAGCCATATCCCGCCGAGTAAACCGCAAGGAAGCGCAATAAATGATCCGACACAAATAATCATAAGGGTCCCTAAAATGGCGTTGGCGATGCCGCCTTCAGGGTCCGTGCTCGGTGCGGTAACTTGGGTTAAAAAATTCCAATGAATGGCAGGGAATCCTTTATAGATAATGGTGGCGATAATCCAGAATAAGATCCCGACGGCAATCAACGTAGCAATTCCACTGATAAGAATCATGATATAGTTTTTGAATTGACGTCGAAAAATAGATCGCATGGGTGCTTGAATCATAAACCACCTCCATTTTGTTTCTTTACATTATTTAACCAACGTTGTGCAATGATTTGTATCCCAAACGAGAGGAATAAGAGAATGAGACCTAACGCAAATAATACATTTTTGAAAATACCATCTGCTTCACCAAAGCTATTGGCTAAAGTGGACGCAATGGTTGTGGCTGGGGCAAATAATGAACTCCCAGCGTAGGGCGCATTCCCAATGATAAAAAGAACAGCCATCGTCTCGCCGAGTGCCCGACCTAATCCTAAAAATATTGCACCTAAAAAACCTTGCATCCCATACGGGAGTGTAATATGAAGGGTGGTTTCCCATGGGGTTGCCCCCATTCCGTAGGCGGATTCCTTAATCACGGGCGGAGTCATGATAAAAATATCGCGCATCACGGAGGTGATGAAAGGGAGAATCATGAAGGCAAGAATCAGTCCTGCAGAAAGGGTACCACTTCCTGTGAGATCACCTGCAAAAAGAGACTCTTTTAGAAAATTGAGTTCGATTTTTTTTGTGTTAAAAGAGAGCGGGAGAGAGGAGGCGAGATCGATGCAGTTATCTTGGTTTTCGCCACTAAACTCCCACGCAACTTCTAGACGGTGTTCATCGATAGCATCTTCTGCCGCTTCTGTGGTTTGAAATAATGTGTCGTCAATTTCATTGGGGGTAAGACTTGAATTGTAGAATCGCAACCATTCTAGATTGCCTTTAAGATAATTTCCATCTTTATTTTTTCCAATCCAGAGAGGCGATGTTGTATTTTGTGGCATTTGAAATAACGCGGTGTTAAGTAGGGTCTCTTGCGTGTTAATCCACAGACGAGGCGTGTTGTTTTCGATGGACGCAATCAAAGTTTGTGTTACATTATGTTCAATTTTTGTTTCACTAATCGCCCCATTAAAATTGAGATGACCTGAAGGTGTAATCGAGAGTTGAATTCCCGCTTCTCCTTTATAATATATTGACTGTGCAGACGATGTAATTTGTGGGGTAAAACGTAAGGCAAGAGTCATGGTTTGTTCAAAATCGAGATAATAAATATGAGGCGTTTGCATGTAACCTTTGTTGCCTGATAAATGAACTCCCTTTTCGGTTTGATGATAACAAGGTTTTTCGCCTAAATGAATTGGGATTGAGGTTTGCAATGCAGGTTGCACGTACTGTTGCATGAGCGGAATTAATACCATAAATGCCCACATACCGAAAATAATGGATGGGATAGCGGCAAGTAAATCAACCGCGTGTCCAATCGGTTTTGCAATGCAACTGGGGAGCAGTTCGGTTAACAAAAAAGCAATGAAGAACGAAGAGGGGACGCCGATAAGAATCGCAATAAACGTGGTTAATAGTGTTCCACGAATGGCAGGGAGCGCACCGAATTGTTCTTGCGCGGGATTCCATTCGGTCGATGTGAAAAACTCGAATCCAAAAATTTCAAATGCGGGAAGGGCGTTTAAGACCAGCTGAATAAATAAACCCGCCATGATGGCAACGAGCGTAAGGGCTCCAGCAGTCGCAATCCATTTAAAATAGCGATCCGTTGAGTGACGTGAATTTCGTGATTTTTGCATTAATTTTCTCCAATGTATATTGATGAGATGTGAATTTGATAACATTAATATAATTCTGGTTTGTAAGGATTGTGTTAGGGCGGTGCGTGAATTTAATTAATTTAATGTGGTGTTTTTGCTTGAATTTTGTGTTGAATAGGGATATATTAGTAAAAAATTTGGTCATATCTAAAACCTACATAAAGGAGAGTTAAGAATGAAAAATTGGATGTTAGGCGTTGCATTGGCTTTGTTAATGGGATGTCAAAGTTCACCTGAATGGCGTCTGGAAATTCCTCTGGACGAAATAAGTAATGATGTTCCGCGTGTTTACGAAACGCGCATTTATATGGGATACGATTTGGTTGTCAAACGCATGCAGTTTATGCCGAGCGTGATGAACTTGGTTGCGGCTGATCAACGCTATTATTATTACGAGCCGGTTGTGAAACCCTTAAATATTCCAATTACATTCAATGCGTTAAATTATAAACGTGCAGTGTATGAGAAAGGGGGTTTTGCTGTTTCACGCAAAGATCCGATGAATGTTTCGTATTTTTGTTATACAGAGGAAGGTGAGCGTTCAATCATATTTAACTGGGGCGACTTGTGGAAAGAGATGCATGATTTGGGGGGGATTGCTACGCGTGATACTCCCGCAGTTTTTGAAGATTGTGTGGGAGGAAAACTCAAGGTGCGTTCATGTCCATCGTCTTATGAGGAACTAGGGATTCGTGTGCTTACACCGCAAGATTCGCGATGGAACTTGATGTTGAATCCAATGTCGTTTGCTGCTTATGACATGACATATCGTCTTGATATTCCAGACACGATGTTGAATGATCACTCCGTGATATTAAGAATGGCGCCCATGATGTTTGATTCAAAGTGGTCGAAAAAGAGTGATAGTGAGTTTTTTAAGTTTTTTATGGAAAAAGGATTTGTTTCAAATGCGCGTAATACGGTTCAAAAAATTAAATCAAAACAGCGTCAACACAATGGATTTTCTGTTTTGGAATACGAAGTGAGTAGTACAGATAAAGGGACAATGCCTTACACGCAAATGTACATGCGCGGTCTTTTAATACGTTCTAAACAAAATCCGAACACCGCATTAGATATATTTTTCTCCGAACGCGGTAAACGCAATATTTGGGATGAAAAACCTTATTATAAATTAGGGATAAAAGAATTATATCGTTTTTCTGAGGTTATTCCTTCGAAAAAACTATAAAAATGATAAAAAAGATAAAATATTGACTGAAATCTAATAAAAAAGTTTGCATTTGTGCTAAGCAAGTGTATAGTAAACCAATAGAAGGCAATAACGGTTTTTTTGCCTTGATAACCTCAAACCCAAAGGACTACAATGAAAAAAGTAATGCTCAGCTTAGGTATGGCTGCAGTGGTTTGCTGCATGATGGGTTGCTCTGCGGTTCAGGTTGTGGATGCTCCACGCTTGACCCAACAAGCTTTGACCTCTCGCGGAACTCCTGTTGCTCACGTTAGTGCAACCAACGAAGGTTTGTTCTTCTTATGGTTCCCTTTAATCACGGGTTCTAGCACCTCTCCAGGTTCTATTGCATTCTGTGAAAAAACAGATTTAGAAAGCACCGTAAACATGGTTTCTTCTAAAGCAAAATCGATGGGCGCAACCCAAGCTACGGACATGGTTTCTATTCCTAATAGCATGATGTTGTTGGTTCCAATTCCGTTCCTCTTCTCATGGAAATCTTACAAAGTTTCCGCAAACGCAATCAAGTAATGGAAAGGACGCATATCATGAAAAAATTCTTTTTAATGGCAGTTGCTGTTGCTTCAGCTGCGATGTTGAGTGCTTGTGCTTCTGTTACAGTTGTGAAAGATCCTTACATCAACAATTTACAACTTGCTAACGATGGTAGCGCTAAAATCGCTCACGTTAACGTTCAAAACTCTGGTCTCTATTTCCTTTGGTTCCCATTATTAAGTGGTGATACTGATAATCCAGGGACTTTGGCTTTCTTAAAAGATACTGTTAACCTCCAAAGCACCGCGCCTATTATGACTCGTAAGTCTAAAGAACTCGGTGGTAAAAAAGTTTTGGATATGACATCACAAGTATCTGAATGGTCATTCATTTTCTGCATTCGCAGTGTGAACATCTCTGGAAACGTGGTTAAATAATTAACCTCCTCTTTTCAAAAAGATTAAAGCTGGATTTGTGTAAACAAGTCCAGCTTTTTTATTTGTATTTTAAGAGTTTGTTAGCTTTGTTTTGATGAGGTCTTTGGATTACAAGCAAAGAAGAACTCTCATAATGGTTTGGAATATATTCGTGTTATATATCTAATTCATGATATTGAGACATTATCAAATACGCTTTTTAAATGTGATATTGAATTTAGGAATGGTTGCCTAAGTATTTGCTCCCAACCCCTTAATCAATCATTTTAAAAGGAAAGAGCCTCGGAGGTGTTGAACACTTCCGAGGCTTTGTTGTTTTATCAGAACTAAGTTGAATCCTTAGTTGTTGATTTAGCACACTTCACGCTTAATATGTGAATGTGCCGTTATTATCATTTGAATCAGTAAC
>CAZIVM010000039.1:0-17254 GCA_964542845.1 uncultured Victivallales bacterium | reverse complement strand
AAGCATCATTTATCTCACCTCTATCCGCTGATTTCATCAAAAGTATTTTCTTTGATGGAGAAAGAAGTGGGACGTAGTATTTTTAATGTATTTGCAACGGAGGCGCGTGTGCTAATGAAAAACGATATGATTGATTTTCTTAATTTATATCGAAATGAGATTGCTTTAATGAATGAACGCTTGGTAACTCCTGATTCGCTTTTCTTTTATGAATATGGTGTTGATAAAGACAATATTTTGATGTCGGTGCTTTTAGCAAATTCGTTTTGGAACAGTAACGAAGAATGGATGAGGGTGAATCACGAACTCCAGTTGCGTGTGGCAACCTTGCTTTACACGCGGAAATATGGACACGCCCCGGCATCCCCTCAACAACTCATTCCAGAGTATCTCTCTTTTGTCCCTGAATCTTCTTTGGATCTAGATCTTTATTTCTCTGATGCCCCTCCAGATGAGGAAGACGAGCATTTTCATTTCTATGAAATTAACCCTTGTGAATATTTAAAACTATAATCACTTATTGCATGAGATTTTGCATGGCTTGAATGGTTTGTTCAAGCGTCAAGGAGGAGCTATCAATCAAATGGGCATCATCGGCTTTTTTCAGCGGCGATACTGCACGTTGTGAGTCCATCAAATCGCGTGTGGCAATTTCTTCGGCAACAGATTCGACGGTGGCGCCTTGCTCGGTTTCGCCTGATTGGGCTAAACGACGCTCCGCGCGAACACGCGGGGTAGCGGTCAAGAAAAATTTATATTTGGCATTGGGGAAAACAACGGTTCCGATGTCGCGACCTTCCATTACCAAAGCGGTTTCTGTTGCGATTTTGCGTTGTTGTTCCACAAGGGCTTCGCGCACGCTGGGCATTGCGGCAAGCACGCTCACTTTGGCGGTAACTTCTGGGGTACGAATTTCATCGCCACAAGGGTGTTGATGGGCAAAAAGTTGATACGTTGCTGTGTCATCTTTTTGGTATTGGAGATGCATATTTTCAAGAATCTGACAAATCAATGATTCATTTTCTGGAAGTAGGTCTACGTTTTGTTTGAGAACCTCTGCGGTGAGGGCGCGGTACATGTTTCCTGTGTTGATATACGGAATGTTAAGACGTTGCGCAACGCCTTTGGCAACAGAGCTTTTTCCAGATGCGGCAGGGCCATCAATGGCGATAACATAATTTGACATGCGTGGTGTTCTTTCTTTATTTACGTTTTTTAACTTTGAATTTAATGATCATTTTTTTCCCTTTTTTGGCAGGGCCGGGTTTTCTTGCCATGATAAAGTTGTCTGTAATCACAGGAAGGTATTCGTTGCCCGAAATGATCTCTGCACTTTCGATGCGTTCGGGGAAAAAGAGAGCACGCTGAGCGGTATATTGATTGGGTGTGTCGCAATCATTGTGCGCGGTCATTTCAAAAATCCATTCGTCGCCATCGGTGATTAATTTATCGGTTACGTTGGGCTTAAAAGTGTGTGTTTTAGAAAGATAAATTTCTTGCGCGGGGTCGCCATAAAATGCGACACAATCACGATCCCACATGTGCCCCACTAACATCGAAAAAAGGTTGCGCGAGACTTGTTTTTTGAGCGATTTAGAGATCCGTTGTGCGAAGGCTTGGATGTTTTCATGAGAAGTCACATTCTCAAAATTTGTGGTTTGGAGTTCGGGGGCGATACGCCCTAAGTCGTCCATGATCACTTGGTTAGCAAAGAACATCGCTTCGTTGATAGGGACATAGCCTCCCCCTTGTTCCCAGCCACGCAACGTAAGGTGACCCATTTGTCCATACCATGTTGTAAACGTGTATCCAATAAACTGTTGGGTATTGAGTGAGTGAAACGCTGCTGTTACCAAACAATCTCTTTGATTCACCTCTCCCACAAGACAGTTCCCCACTGCAAAAAAGAGATTCGGCGTTTTAGGCGTTTCAACTTTGGCTAAGTTTTGGGTATTAAATGTTTTTTTGACGGCTTGACCTGTGCGTGCATCTAAAGTGGATTTACCTGAGTATTTGTGCCAAATCGCGCCATCTTGACTCACAATGCGTCCTTTCCCACCGGGCATCTCAATTACGTTTTGTGCACCATGGGAAGAGGTAATGATGACTTGCGGATTATTTTTTTCAAAAAACTCCACAAAATAAGGTGTTTTATCGCCTGTATCTTTTTGTTTTTTGATTTTGCCATCAGGTGTTTTGTGAAGAATTACATCGGGTTCGCCATCAGAAACAATGAGCGATTCGCGGTAACGATCGTGACCCACACTTGTTTGAGCCAAACAATCGTTCACTTCGCGCAAAGGTTCTGCGGTGATAACACGCATGGCATCTTCAGCGGTGTAGCCGGTTAAGATACCGTGAATAGCATCCCCGTAGGGGTCATCGTCAAGCTGACGGCACAATTGGTAAGTTTGCGCGACAAAGTTCGCTTTGATATCGTCGGGCTTGCGGACAAAGCAGACGTATTTCGGAAACTGTGTTTGTAATGCCCCTTTGGCTTCAAACACATCTTTTTCATAAACAATTAAGGTTGCATTGTGTTTTTTGACCAATGCCTCAGTGACTTTACTCCATGCACTATCCCCTTGCGTTTCGGCATCCACCACCACTGCATACGATTGAGGGTAGGGGGCTTTTTCTTGTTTTTTTTCGGCCGATTGTGCGAATAACGCGCATGAACAACTTAACATGAGTGTGATGAGGGTTAACTTTTTCATCGAAGAGAACTTTCGTTATGAGTTTCAAATTATGATTGTTTAGTAATATAACCCCTCTTTGAGTTTTATGCAAGGCGCTATAATTAGAATCGTGCGTATTTTACAATTTTTGGACGAAAAAATTTCATTTAAACTTGAAAAATTCTGATTATGTGGTATATTATATCTCACTTACGTTATTCTTTAACTCAGGTCATGCTCGGTGTATGGCTGGGGATAACGCGAATCATCCATTAATCAAGGATATTATCATGGCTACTAAAGCAGAAATCATGAAGCCTTTCCAACGCGACGCAAAAGACACGGGTTCTTCTGAAGTTCAAGTTGCGCTTCTCACAGCACGTATCAAACACCTTTCAGCTCACCTTAAAGCAAACAAATTCGACAACTCAACACGTCGTGGTTTGTTAGTGATGGTGAATCGTCGTCGTAAATTGCTTAACTACATTCGTAAGCACGACGTCGAACTCTATATGAAAGTTACAGGCGACCTCGAAATTCGTCGCGCTAAGTAATCTTTTTTTAGATTTCTACAACCTCATTGCGGTTTTAACTGCAGTGAGGTTTTTTTATTTTAAATTTTCATAAATTTGCTTGAAATCCTAACCGACTGGGTGTATATTAAAAAAGGGAAGTTCTTAAACAAAAATTGAGGTGAATTATGAAAAAAATCGTGGTCTTATTTGCGGAAGGTTTTGAAGAAGTTGAAGCGTTATCACCCGTCGATGTGTTGCGTCGACTCAATTTGCCTGTCATTACCGCAACTATTAATGATGATTTAATGGTGAAAGGCGCCCTCGGTGTCTATATGCAGATGGATGCTCCGCTTGCCAACATTTCTCCTGATGAAGTTGATGCAGTGATTTTGCCGGGAGGTATGCCCGGCAGTCGCAACCTTCGAGACTCCCTTCTTGTGATTAACTTTTTGCAACGTTTACATGAAAAAGGGGCATTAATTTGTGCGATTTGTGCGGCCCCCACGGTTCTTGAACGCGCAGGGATTGTCGCGGGCAAAAAATTAACGTGTTATCCCGGTTTTGAATCCGAAATTCCAAGCGCAAGTTATGATGCGAATGCTAAAGTTGTTGAAGATGGTCAACTCATTACAGGACGCGGCCCTGGGGTCGCCCTTGATTTTGCTTTTGCGATTGCTTCACGTTTTGTCGAAGAAGCCCAAGTTAAAGCATTGCGCGCAGGGATGCAGTACGATTTATAAACGTGTTAGTCTTTTTGGACAGGAAAGCGTTCTAACGCCCACAACGCTGCATATTTGTTAAATACAAAATTGGTGAGCATCCAACTGTACATAAAGCCAAATCCGCCTTGAAAACACTCTCTGTCAATAATATAGAGTCGGAAAAAGCGGACAAGTGCATGTACGAATGCTTTCATGATGGTTGCGCGCTTTCCTTTAGCATACTGTCCTTCAGCCCAATCAACGGAATAGCGTAAAAGTTTTTCTTGGAAATAACGGAATCCCCCATCGTATTGATGAATGAGTTCGCCTTTGAGCCAAATGGTTTTTGCGTTTTTAGTATCGACGGATTCATGAACCATCATCGTACCGTATTGGTAATTTTTTCGCGCATAAAGACGCACATGTTTGCCGTAGCGATGGGGAAGTTTATCATGAAAATAATCGGCTCTATATAAGCTGTAAACGCATTGATCGTTTGGATTTTCGAGCGTTTTGAGAATGTCATCGCGCAACGTGTCTGAGACATATTCGTCTGCATCAATCACAAAGATATAGTCGCTCGTTGCATAGCCTTGTGCGATATTGCGTTGAGGTCCAAAACCTGGCCATGCCCCTTGACTCTCATACCATTTCACGTTAGCGTATGATTTTGCAATTTTTTCAGTATCATCGGTACTTCCTGAGTCCAAGATAATAATTTCGTCTGCCCAGGCTTGAACAGAATCCAAGCATCGTTTTAAATAACGTTGTTCGTTTTTAACAATCATGACCACCGAAACTGTTTGGCGAGGCATAGGCTGACTCCTTATTTCTTGACGCTAAAAAAGCGCGTAATTGATTTTTTAGGACAACGTTTCACACAGTTGCCACAGAATATACATTCCATACTTCCTGCCTCTTTGCGGACATCTAAGTCCATCGGACACGCCTTATCGCAAAGACCGCAGTTCACACAAGTATCGCGATCTACTTTCATCTGCATGGGTGAGAATCGCCCTGCAATCCCCAATATTGCCCCTAATGGGCACGACGTTTGGCAGAAAGGACGTGAAAAGATGAAACATGCAATTATGAATATGTACAGTACACAATATTTGAGCGAGAACCAATTTGTGCCTTCTGATGGAAGCTCGTCAACCGCTGTTGCTGTTACCGTTAAAACGGTATCTGTAGCAATGGTATCAAAATCAATTGCACAAGTTGCATCATCTCCCTCATGAGAAATTTCATCACCATCAAAAGAAATTTCGCATACATCTTGTGAAGGATCGGGTGTAACTTCTTCTTCAAGTTCTTCGGGAGTGGCTTCAAGACTCGTATCTAAGTTGGGATCTTCTTCGTCGATGGTTTCTTCTATTTCTAAATCATTGTTAAGCGTTTCGTCAGCGACTTCATCAGGCGTCTCTTCATAATTATCGCTTGAAATCTCTTCATCTGTTGTTTCATCAACATGGTTGTTTTCATCTATAATGTCATCAGGGTTTGTTGGGGGGGTGAGCGCATCCCAGTACCCTTTTACATCGATTTGAAATGTCGGATTCTCTACCCCTACTGCATCGGCAATGCTGTAAGGCATCCCCGCCGTAAGTCCTCCCAATGGACACCAATCGCAAAAATAGAGATTGTAAGGAACATGACGAATCGGGTAATTATAAGGTGAGGTCAACACAATGTTATTTCCATCCGCTGTCACATTGGGCACAGGGATGTTTTCGACAATCAAGCGTTCGCCTGGTGGAATATTTAAGTCTTTAATGTAGTAATGGAGAGGGGCTTGATCTTCCAAAGGGGTGCCTTCAGGCGACATAAAATTAACCGTGAGTGGTAAGTCCTTAAGCATCAATTCACTCATGTTTAAGACATTAATTTGACTCACATAAATGTAACCCTCGGTATCACACTTATCAAGTGCAGATGTAATTTTAACAAACGATACACTGTCTGTTTGTCCAAAATACCATGGCGCCCATAGAACCGAAAAAACTAAAATAAAGTATTTGATATAGCGAAACTTGGAATTAATTTTGCCTTTTTTGAAGAAGGGAATTCGATGCAATAAGTCCTGAAAGAAGCCAAATGGACACACAAATGAACAGATCAAACGTGCAAAAATAAATCCAACCGCAAGAATGGTTCCAATCGCATAATAGGGAATAAGACGCAATGATAAATTATACGAAATTGCCCCTACAGGACACGCAAAGGTCGCCGCTGGACAACCATGACAGTTGAATCCAGGAGAGCACACTCCGCGTAATGAAAAACCAAATATATTAAGGTTGAGTAGTACCATCGACATGCTGTTGGTGGCATATCGAAGTTTATCCATGAATTTCATTTTGGGCAATGACATATGATGTTGACTTTCTGTTTTGAATTACACACGGCAATTCGAGTTTAAGGCCTTCAGATGACGCAATGTTTTAAGGAAAGCGTCGCTGGCACAAGCGAATTGCGGTCAAAAGGTTTAGAATGGTATAGAATCCAACCATCATACGTGGATTGTTCCACGATTTGATAGGGAGAATAAAATGTATCAAAGGGTTTATCATTTTTAAGATTGTAAACTTGCGCAAATTCATAGAGGTAAGCGATACTTAAACACAAAAGAATCATTGACAAAAATACAATGCGTGAAAATAATTTCATAGAACGTGTTATTGAGTTTAGAATTACACACGGCAATTCTGGGTGATCCCTACCGTCAGGTGGCACAATCTTTGTTCGAGAGCGACTCTGGAACAAGACTGTTTCGATCGTAGGGTTTTGATTTATAATTAATCCAACCATCGTAGGTGGATTGATCGACAATTTCATACGCCCCAAACATTGAATCTATCGGTGCATCGTTAGAAAGTTTGTAGACTTGTACCTTTTCTTCGGTTAAACCTTTCCATAAGCAAAATATGACAATTAGGGCAAATATAAACATAGAGATTGTTTTCATCATCGTTTCCTTTATGTAAATACTGCAATCACAGTAATATTATCATCTCCACCATTACAAAGCGCTGTACGAATCAATGCACTGACGGCTTCATGAGGGTTCTCCGCATCATAAATAATGCTTTCAATATCCGCGTCGTCCACTCCAATTAAGGCGCCATCACTACAAAAGAGATAGCGATCTCCAGGACGTCTTTCAAAGAAATTAAGTTCGGGTTCGGCATGTTTGGCAACTCCGATTGAACGGCAAATGACATGTGAAAAGGGGTGAACTTTTGCTGCAGCGGGTGAAATAACATGATTTTCAACTAACATGGATACATAACTATGATCTGTTGTGATTTGATTAATGCGTCCGTTACGAACGCGATAGCATCTGCTATCACCTAAATGCGCTAAAACTAATGTGTCCTTGAGAAAACATCCTGCAACAAGTGTCGTTCCCATCGGGCTTCGCAATGCTTTGGCGACATTTTTGTTGTAAATAGTTTGATTGGTTTGATGAATTTGACTGCATAAGAATTTTTTTGCAGTTTCACACGTTAAATCTGTCATGTAAAAACTTGAACGCCACGCTTCTAAAAATGCCTTAACTGTTGTTTGGCTTGCTTCATCTCCGTATGAATGCCCACCGATACCATCCGCAACAATGACAAATGTATTTTCTTCGCCAACCGAATAACCAAAGCTATCCTCATTACACAAACGGACACGCCCTAGATGAGTCTCCGCTGCAATATCATCTATTGCAATAGGGCGTGTGGTTCGATTTTTTTGAAGATGGGGATGTTGAGGAAGATCGAGTGAATTAAAATTCATAGCTTCAATTAAAAGTCATCATCACTTTCGAATTCAGGAATTGAGGTATCATCATCTGCTGAGGTTGAATCATCTGTTTCTGATGTGGTGGTCTCTTCCTCAGTGGATTCTTCGGTGTCTTTCAATCCTTCGGATGCACGGGCGACGCGATCTGCATCATCAGCTTCTTTAGCTGCTTTAGCTTCAGCATCTTTGGCTTCTTTTTCTAATTTTTGAGAATCAAGATAAGATTGAAGCGCGTTTTGATCGAAGGCGCGATAGTAAGTTAATTCAGAATACTGAAAGTAGAGGATGGTGGCCAAAAGGATCACCGTGATAATATTGAAAGCCATGACTGTCCATTTCATAATGTATATACTCCTATGTTGTTGTGTTTATTACCAATCGAAATCATCGCCAGCAGAAGATTCACCTGGATCGTCAGAGTCTTCTTCAGATGAACCATCGGTAGATTCTCCTGAGGGTGCTTTATTGGCGCCACCAGATAAGTCGTTATCAATGCGCTCTAATTCTTTCAATGAGAAACGAACTGTATCACCCGCTTTGATAATTTCTGTGAAGTTTTGGATATGACCAATAGAAGAAGATTCGGTTACGGATGTAATTAACACTTCACCAATTTTCTTTTTGCCACGGTAAACATCTAAGATATAGCCAGGAATAACAGGTGCACGAACTTTAACCGCTCTTCCTAATTTTCCTGTTCCAGGAATTGCCGCTTCGATAATGTATGCACGACCAATGTCCATTTGGACAGTTTTCCATTTAGGTTCTGTCTTGATAATTGTACCACGCAAGTAGGTGTATTTATCTTTATACTGATCGAATTGAATAATGGTTGGAGCCACTTTAATTAACTCTTCACCTGTGGCGTTTTCATACATCTCTTTAGCCATCTCAGTTAAGTAGTTATGTAAATATTCTTTCCAGTTTTCGAGAAGTTTTTGGTCAGCTAAACGTGAGGCTTCCAAATCTTCTTTTTCTTGAATGGTGCGTTTTAAAGATTCTAATTCGCTCTCTTTTGTTGCGATGGTTTGCATACGAGCGCCAATAGCCGTAAACATCGCTTCGATTGCGGCAGCAGCTTCTTGAGGCTTTCCTGTCAATACAGGAGGATCAATTTGCGCAGCAGCGGCAACTTGACCAATATAGTCTGCTAATTGACTTTTGCGATTAGCGATTTTAGTGAGTTGATCTTGAATGGCAACAAATACGTCTGCATTTTCGCCATCGAGACTTTTAAGTTTAACAATAATGTCTGTTTTGAATGGAATACGATCTTCACGATTTAATTTTTCTAAGATATTGGTTAATTCGCGATAAATCATTTCATCACGTGTTTGAATTTGCTGAACTTGCGTTGACATTGTCGTTAATGTTTCTTGAAGGTTTCCAGCGCTTTTTAATGCGATTTCAACTTTTTCGAGATCTTCTTTATTTTGTGTGATTGGAAGCTCAAGTGCTTCGGATACGCCAATAATTGTTTTAACTAAATTATCACGATAAATTTTAATGTTGTCAAACTGGGTTTGAAAATTTTTCAACGTTTGTTTGATACGCGTGATCCCTTGATTCTTTTCTTCATTCAAAGCTAAGGTGTCACGACGGATATTTTTGGAAACCGCATCTGTTGGATTAACATTTAAGAAGTTATCATATTCTGCTGCGAGTTTGACCAAATTAGCCGCTTTGGTTTCTGGGTTCTCAATAAGACGTGTTTTGGCTTCATCAAATTTGACAGTGAAGACTAACGCAGTCACAGCCACCGCAAAGAGAAGAATGCTCATTGTTAAGTTAAATATTTTCATTGTTGTGCTCCTATATTTCAGTGATTATTCTTCAATTTCATTATCAAGGCCTTCACCGATTTTAACTTCGGGTTCGGGCGCTTCAGGAATGCTTTTCTTTGCTGCGTCAATGACCTTAGTTACATCTTGTGGGATAAAGATTGCTGTGTCGCCTACTTCAATATCTGTTCTTACTTGTGGGAAACGATTGATATTTAAGAACGTACGGTCTTTTTCAACGCGTGAAATGGTAACATAGCCACGAAATACTGGTTTTTTAACGCCAGGACGCATGATGATCATTAAAATGCCTTGTGCGTTTTGAGGAATAGATATGCTCACTTCATTATCTGTTCCGGGTTGTTTTACTTTGGCTTCTAATCCGCCCTCAACAATCACAAATTGATCTTTTTGTGATACGCCAATGACTTTGCATTTGAGTTCATTCAAGAGAATATCTTTTTGTTCTTCATTCCATAAAAGAGAATGTTGAGTGCCATTTTTCAAGTTATAAACGTGATCCATTGGAGGAGGAGGAGCAACTTTAGGTGCATTCAATGCAATCTGTCCTGATGGAGGTGCGACTTTAGGTTCATTAATATAGGGGAGTCCACCTTTTTTCTTGGGGGTGATAAGGTCCTTACGAAGATTTGCGGGCTGAACAATACCAATGACAGGGCATGTTTTATGGATACGCTCTTCAAGCATTGCTAAATCTTCTTTCAATTTACCAATAACATTTTCGATTGCCGCAACACTTTTATCGAGATCTTCGATACGAGTGTTTGAAGAGGCGATATTTTCATCAAGTTCATTGATACGTGGGACAAGTTTGCCTGCTGCATCAACAATAATTTCGATAGATTCAGCATAATCGTTTGCAAAATCAGGTCTTTCCGTTTTAAATGTAGATGATGCGCGTGTTAATGCTTTTTCGTAAGTTGAAATCAATGTCCATAATTCATCAACATTGCTTCCAATTTCTCCAAAAACGCCTAATGCGCCAACGTGGTCAATGCGATTGGCCATTTTATCTTCATTTACATCTTGGATGCTAAAGTGACTTGCTAACTCTACGCAAGCTGTAATATTGGCTTTATCGCGTTGTGTCAAACGGTTTGTAGCATCAATAATTTTGCGTTGAGCTTCTTCAATTTTATCGCGTGTATTTGCTGCGGTTGCATCAAACAACGTTGGGATTTCCAACACAGTTGCCATTTTTTGAAGTTCGGTTACACTTGCGTTACGATAATCAGAAAAAGCTTGAAACTGTTCGTTTAATCTTGCATATTGAGATGCGAGTTGCTCTTTTGTTCTAAAGTGGTGTAAACTATTAGGGGTAATTTGCGCCCCCACTTCGATGGTAAGCAGTTCATCGAAATTTTTAGCGATAGACAACGAAGTTTCCTTCATTTGATCCCCGCGTGTTTTAATCATGAATCGTTTGTGGTCGAGCTTGCGTGCAAACACGATGGTTGTAATCGCCAGAATAAATATTAAACTGGCAAGAATACAGTTGAGAATTTTCATAGGTGTTTCTCCCTTCCGAAATTCGGACTTTTGGTTGTTTTTTTATGGTTAATACTCTAAATTTGTAATTTTCATTATGGAAAATACCACCATTTCGCACATTTTTCAAATCAAATTCATGACAATTTAGAAAAATTTTGCATTTTTTTTACGTTTTAACCCTTTGTAAGGGCCAAAAACCAGATTGAACCGTAATTTTTTACCCAAATTGTTTTCCACTCATCTGCAACGAGTATTCCTTTCATGCATGGCGCATTTTCTGGAATTTCCCAAAGCAAAAGAACGCCACTGGGTAACCCTTTAAAAAAGGGTGTTTTTACAATTTGATGAAAAATTTCTTCGGATATCGCATAAGGTGGATCTGCGAAAATAATGGAAGGTGTAAACGGCAATTTTTGGATAGATAGCGCATCAATATTTTTGATTTCAAATGAAGCCTCTACGCCTGCTTTTTGCACTTTTTGAATGTTTTGCTGAATATATTGAATATGACGTTTGTTTTTCTCAACAAAGCAAACATCGGTTGCGCCTCGGCTTGCAGCTTCAATCCCTAACGCGCCACTCCCTGCAAAAATATCTAACACTTTGGCATTATTCCACGGTCCAAGACTGTCAAATAACGCTTTGCGCGCTCTCCCTGCTGTTGGGCGAACTTCGCCACTTGAGGGGACTGACATGATAATACCGCGCGCTTGTCCTGATATAATTTGCATAGAGAGGTGTCCTAATTATTGTAATGCGGGAGGTAATGGAACCGCAATTTGATCTTCGCTTTTGAGTTTAGACTCTAAACGTCCGTTTTCATCAACACGATATACTTCGCGTGATAAAGGTATTGTTTTAGGGGATTCGTTGGAGGGGCGATAAGCTTCGGTTGAGGGGAGTGCTGTGGGGGGGATATCGATTTGTTTTGCGGGTGCAATATCCGCTGTCGGTGCCCCCGAAGCATTTTGGAGTTCTTCCGTTTGTCCTGAGACAAAGTGAATTCCTTTTTGAATGATGTGACTGATTGATTCGGGGAGGGTGCCTTTAGAGTACATAATTCCAATTACAAACCCTCCTATGGTAACAATAATGACAATTAAAATTACCGCAATCAATGTAAACAAATCACGAATCATAGACTTAACCTCTTATTCCCATTCAATGGTGCCTGGGGGTTTGGAGGTAATATCATAGACCACGCGATTAACACCACGCACTTCATTAATAATACGATTTGAGATTTTTTCAAGGAGTTCATACGGTAATTTAACCCAGTCGGCAGTCATTCCATCAGTACTTTCAACAGCACGGATAGCGACAACATTATCATAAGTACGTTCATCGCCCATCACGCCCACGGTTTTGCATGGAAGTAATACGGCAAAAGTTTGCCATGTTTTATAGTAAAGACCTGCGGCTTTGATTTCTTCAACCACAATTTGGTCTGCGTGTTGTAATTTGGTTACTGCCTCTTGTGTAACTTCTTCCAAGATACGAACGGCGAGTCCGGGGCCAGGGAAGGGTTGACGCATGACAAGTTCTTCGGGTAAGCCTAATTGACGACCCACTTCACGGACTTCATCTTTGAAGAGACGTGCTAAAGGTTCAAGCAATTTCATCTTCATGGTTTCGGGTAATCCCCCAACGTTGTGGTGACTTTTAATTACGGCACTTGGATTTCCGTCGATAGAGACACTTTCAATCACATCAGGATAAGTTGTTCCTTGAGCCAACCATTTAACATCGGTGATCGTTTTTTCTTCACGATCAAAAACATCAATAAAGGTGTGTCCAATAATTTTACGTTTACGTTCTGGGTCTTTTTCCCCTTTGAGTTTACCTAAAAACTCATCGGTTGCATCAACATAACGGAGGTTCATTTTGAAGTGACCCCCGAAAAGATCTTGAACACGTTGAGCTTCATTCATACGAAGAACGCCATTGTTTACGAATACACAAGTGAGTTGGTGTCCGATCGCCTTGTGAATCAAAGCCGCCGCAACGGAGGAGTCGACCCCACCAGATAAGCCCAAAATGACTTTGTCAGAGCCCACTTTTTCGCGGATATCAGCTACAGCCATTTCGATAAAACATTGCATCGTCCAGTCGCCTTTGCATCTGCAAATTTCAAGACAGAAGTTTGCGAGGAGATCTTTTCCTAAAGGAGAGTGAACAACTTCTGGGTGGAATTGGATTCCATAGAGTTGTTTTTCAAAATTGGCAACGGCTGCAAATTCAGTGTTATTTGTAACCCCAATAGATTCAAATCCTTCTGCCACTTGAACCACTTTATCACCATGAGACATCCAAACAATCATCTCTTCTGGAAGATTTTTGAAAAGCCCTTCAGGTTTAAGTGCTTTGAGGTCTGCACGACCATATTCGCGTGCAACACCAGGTTCAACTTTGCCCCCGAGCGTATCGGTCATTAACTGTAAACCATAGCAAATACCAAGAACAGGAATCCCTAATTCAAAGATTTTAGGATCGCATTTAGGTGCTTTGGGGTTGTAAACACTCCATGGACTTCCACTTAAAATAACCCCTTTAGGGTTTTGTTTAGCAATTTCTTCTGCCGTTGTTTTGTATGAGATGATTTTACTGTAAACGTTACATTCGCGGATACGGCGAGCGATGAGTTGGCTATATTGGGAACCAAAATCAAGCACTAACACAATTTCGTTATTCTCTGGATTCATGAATTTTTCCTGGGTTATAGGGTTTTGTTTATATTTTACAGATTTTATCATACTTAATAATAATATAACATAATTTTCTTTTTTTTCCACTTTTTTAAATGAATAAATCCATATTTTTGTGAATTATCAAAATATTTTTAATAATTTTTCGCAAATAGCCTTGATTTTAAAAAATTATCAAGTATATTTAGAATTGAATATAAATAAAATGAAGGAACTCCCTAATTATGAAATCTATTATACTTGCGCTTATCATTGTTATTGGTGGCTTTTTTGCTACTCCAACCGAAACCAAAGCTATCGATCCTGTAACGATTGCCATTCTTGCCCCTATTGCAATGAAGGCGGCTCAAACGGCTGCCCCTTATGTGCTTAAAGGGTTAATGAATGGAGGGAAAGAACTTTTAGGGTTGGGCGTTGAAACTGTTTCTTTATTGCGTTTACCTCTTGGGTTTTGTCAGTGTACTTTTTTAGCCCCTTGGTATTTTGGTGACGGAATTTACAATCTTTGTCGAGGTGCGATTGCTCCGATAAGTATGATTAAACATGTTCTTTTGTTCCCTATCCAACTTTTTAATGTCTTTTAGGTATGCCTGACGAACCGAAAAAGTTTGTGCGCTATCGTACCAAAGATGATTATGCGCTTGAACGTGTTTTAACGGCGTGGTATGGCCGTGAAGAAGGCAGAGCGAATGTGATGCAATGGATGCCAAAGGCAAAGTCGTTCCAAGATTTGTTATCGCCTATAGAGAAACAGATGGAGGGGTCACGCCCGATGGATCTGACATTGATGCAGTCGATGTGGTCTGAATTTGTGGGGGTGAAACTCGCTAAATATTCGCGTCCGCTTGCATTTCGTGATAAACAACTCATTGTGGAGGTCAATCGCGCGATGTTTATGCCCGAACTCATTCGGATGCGTCAATCTATTTTGCTTAAAATTCAAGAGACCTTTGGGGATCAATATTGTTCGGGTTTTTGGTTTGCGCCTAAAGGCAGTGCCCCTGTGATGGCTGACGAAAATTAAGCGATTTCTAAAGTCTACAAATTATTGACACTGAAATCCGAGCATTTCAAAAACTTGACGAAATTCGGGTGGCGTATTTTGGAGGGTGAACGCTTTATATTCACGTCGGATACGATAATCACCTCGCAATTTTTCAAACTGTTCGGGATTTTCTCTTAATAAATCGGAGTCGTAGACGATATGATAACACGCTTGTATAACAAAATTAAGCGCATCTTGAAGTGTTACAAAATTGTTTAAATCAAGTATCGCATTTTCGGGTAATGGGAGCGGTGACGCGCGCCATGTGTCGAGGCCTAAATTAAAAAACCGACTCACGGCGTGAACCGACATTTCCGTGCCGTTTACTTTTCCATCGGCTGAGTATCCTGCAATATGAGGGGTGCCACAATCGATTTTTTGTAGTAACGTTAAATCAATATGGGGTTCGTGATTCCACACATCTAAAATAACGCCAAGAAGTTTTTTCTGTGTTATTTGTGAAAGTAGCGCATTCTCATCGACGATTTCCCCCCGAGATGCGTTTACAAAATATGCCCCTCTTTGGCATTGTTCAAAAAAGCTCTGATTGACCATTGATAAGGTCGCATCTTCCCCTTGATTTGAAAGGGGAACATGGCATGTGATGATATCCGATTGTGAGAGCAGGGTGGGTAAATCGACAAAGTATTCAGGTAGATTTTTTTCATTTCGCATTCGCGGAGGATCGTTGATTAGGACATGGAGTCCGATTGCTTGTGCGAATTTTAAAACGGCTTTCCCTGTATTGCCACACCCAATAATTCCTAACGTTTTGTTTTGTAACGAAAAAGAGTCGCGCTTTGCCCAATAACATAATGCGCTCGCAATATATTGTTGCACTGACATCGCATTGCAACCCGGCGCATTTTGCCATTGAATATTTGCTTTGGCGCAATAATCCGTGTCGATATGGTCATATCCAATGGTCGCCGTGGCGATAAAGCGGACTTTTGAGTCTTTAAGAAGATCTTCATTACATTGTGTCCGCGTGCGTACAATAAGTGCATCCGCATCTTTAACACATTGTGCATCTATTTTTGCCCCTGAAGCATAAACAACTTCAACTCCGATAGATTCAAATGCCCCTTGAATGAAAGGGATTTTATCATCAATTACAATTTTCATATTGCTTATGGGGATTCATGACGAAATTTAAGATCGTCGGTTGTTGGGATTTTATGTGCGGAATCTTGGGTTAAGTCGTTGAACATTGTAGAATCGACTTTCACCATTTCACCTCGGGCCCCTAATTTGAGTTCAATTACTGGCGCAAGTACAATTCGGAATCCGATACTAATATTGCCTTGACTTGGTGGGAGGTAGTCGCGAGATGCACTGCGACATTTTTCGTAGGGTTTCCCCCAAGATCCTCCGCGAATCACTTTTGCGACATCATCAATAATTTTTTTGGAATACATATCGCGTTTTTCACAGGCAACGATAATGGGTTGAAGTTGAACAGGATCTGGTTGATTCAATAATTCTCGGTAGTTGGGCGTGAACCAATCAAAACACCATTCATCTACATTGCCAAGCATATTGACGAGTCCAAATGCGTTCGGTGTCCCTGTAAATACTGAGCGTGCCACAATTCCGCTATCTTTGGGGGGATAGCGATCTGGCATTTTGGGGTTAAAAGGGATATTATCAATTAAAAATGCGGCTTCAGCATCCCATACGTTTGCTGCAAGGGTACCTTCGGGCAAGAAACTGTCGCTCCAATAATAATAGGATTCTGTCCCTGCACGACACGCATACTCCCATTCGGCTTCGGTGGGGAGTCGGTACTCATAATTTTCGGGAATATGACCGCATTCGCGTTCACGTTGTGTCATTAAACGACAATATTCCATCGCTTGATGCCATGTAATCGTACAGACAGGATAGTTATATCGCGTAATGGGATAGTTGGCATAAGTATTCACCTTAAACACGGGATCGCCCGCATACCACCATTGCGCAAAAGAAATCTCTGTTTTGCTCATCCAAAAACCTTGCGTAATTTTGACCTCATGACGAGGATATTCAAAACTCATGCCGGGTTCACGGGAACGCGCGCCCATTCCAAAAGAGCCTGGCGGAATCCACATCATCTCTGCAAGTGCAGATCCGCAAACAAAATTATGATTAGGGGTAGGGGTATTAGCTTCTTCGCGGAAGAGAAGTGCATATTTAATGAGTTGATCATTCCAGTAGATGGCTTCATTTTCGGTTTTAACCAAACTGTATTGTGCGTAGTTGAACAAGTTAATCAAGTTGAGTACGGATTTATAACGTTCGGTACCGGAATTATTTTCGATGGCTTTTTGATGTTGTGCCATTTTGAGTTTGAATTCATCCATCCGTTTAAGGTGTGTATCTTCTTTATTGTAAATATTAATGACCGCATAAACTCCGAAAACGAGAATGGAGAAAATGATTGCTAAAAAAACAATTAAGCCCGTTTTGCGACGTTGTTCTTGTTGTTCTAATCTCATTTTTAAAAATAATTTACGATTTTCGGGGGTCATTCCGTTATTTTTGGC
>CAZIVM010000038.1:0-17349 GCA_964542845.1 uncultured Victivallales bacterium | reverse complement strand
GAAATATGCAAATGCAAAAAGAAAAAAAGTAATTAAAAATATACTAAAATGGTTAAGTTTCGATTTAAAACCTTTTGAGTCGACTTCAAAGGGGGTGAATTTAGAACTTAAATTTTTTTAAGCAAAGAATTTGGTGCCGAGTTGATAAACTGCTACGCTGAGGAGGTACGCAATGGTGGTGGGGTATGCCATTGCAAAGAAGGTCCAACGCCAAGATTTCGTTTCTTTATAAACCGCAAATAATGTGGCAAAGCAGGGGGCATAAAAGAGGAAAAATACCAAAAATGCAAGGGCTCGAATAGGATTCCAATCGGGCGATTTATGCAAGGTTTCGCGCAACGCAATTTCGGTTTCTTCTTCATTTTCGCTCGACATCGCATAGGCAGTAGCTAACGTGGAAAAAGTCACCTCTTTAGCAGCTGCGCCTCCGAGGAGTGCAATATTGTCGCGCCAATCCATCCCTGCATATTTTGTGACAGGCACAAGGGCTTTTCCAATATAGCCCGCATAGGAGCGATCGAGTTGTTTTACTGCGCTATTATCATTCGTGACAGATGCACTATTTTCTGCTATGGAATCTGTTTTTGCAACAAGTTGCGCGGATTGGATTGTGGTGTCGAGAGATTGAGTCGTTGCAATAGATTCAACTTCATGATGTTGAGGAAAATACATCAACAACCACATACATATATTAAACGCTAAAATAATGGTTCCAGCTTTTTGGATATAGAGCCACGTGTTATGCCATGCATGAGTCAATAAACCGCGTAGGCGAGGAACGTGATAAATTGGCAGTTCCATGACAAAAGGTGTTGTTTCGCCCTTGAACATACACTTACTTAAAACCGTTGCTGCAATGAGAGAAATAACCCATGTCACAATCCAAAGGATGAAGACCATCGTTCCTGGCATTTCGGGGAAGAAGGTGTAGGTAAGCAAGAGAAGAATGGGCATTTTTGCGCCACAAATCATCATGGGGGATACAAACATCGTAATCAAACGATCTTTTTCATCACGAAGCGTACGCGTTGCCATCACTGCTGGTACGGCGCAACCGGGGCCAAGTCCGCCCGCCATCACAAACGAAAGAATCGATTTTCCTTGGAGTCCGAACATTCGAAGTAAACGGTCTAAGATAAAAGAGACACGCGCAATGTAACCGGAGTCTTCAAAGAATGCAATAAAAAGGAACATTAAAAAGAGCATTGGGACAAATGTGAGTACGCCACTTAAACCCGCAATCACGCCGTTTTCAACGAGTGAGTTCAACCATGGGGTTTCGATGTAAGGGACCACCCATTCTGAGATTGCATTAAACCCTGATTCGATAAAGTCGGCTGGCGATACCCATGTTTCGTCGGGTGTGGGACACAACGAGGGGAGCCATGTCCAATCTTGCGCAACCGCAAAAACAAAACTAAATATCCCATAAACCAATGCCAACATGAGGAGAATGCCCAAAAAACGATGGCACACAATCGAATCGATACGTTCTGTAATTGTTTTTTGTCCTTTTTTGAGATACTTGATGCATTCGTGAGTTAAACCGTTCGCAAACGCATAGCGCGCCTCAGTAATCGCTTCAGTGCCCGACTCATTAGAGTGTTTGCGCAAATTTTTGTAAAGGGTATGAGTGAGTTTACAAATATGTTGATATTCGGGGCGTGCATCACGCTCAAAGAAATGGACGACTGTTTCGTTTTCTTCAGTGAGTTGAACTGCCGTCCAACGTATCGAAGGGAAGGGGAGGGGGTCGGGGAGTTGAGAGAGTGCTTTCTCAATCGCAGTAAAGTCGTCGATCAATTCGTGCGACATATCATATAAGGTGATTTTAGAGGGTGTCTCCGCACATAATTCCATATAAATTGCATCACGGAGTTCGTCTAACCCTTTTTTGTGCGCCGCAACAATGGGAATGACAGGAACGTTCAAGCGTTTAGCAAGTTCTTTAACATTGATTGCAATCCCTAAATCGTGCGCGACATCCATCATGTTTAATGCGATAATCACAGGCAGTCCGAGTTCTGAAAGTTGCGCTGTTAAATAAAGATTACGCTCAATATTGCTTGCATCGATGACGTTAATGACTAAATCAGGATGATAGGTTTTAAGAAAATTGAAAGTCACTTGTTCATCACGCGAAAATGCTTCCAAGGAATAAACCCCAGGTAAGTCGATAAGCGTATGACGAATCTCGTGTAACTCAAATGTTGTTGACTTTAAGTCGACCGTAATTCCCGGAAAGTTTCCAATGCGTTGGCAATCATTGGTTAAGACGTTATAGAGACTTGTCTTCCCACTATTGGGATTCCCGACAATCGCAATTTTTTTAGAGGTTGTAACTGGTGTGATCCCTTTACATTTTGCACTTTGTGCACATTCGACGCATGGATTTAACATTGGGTTTTAACTTTCGATAAGGGGTTCGACCTCAATGAATTTTCCTTCGTCACAACGCAAGGCAAGCGATGACCCTTTCACGCGAATTTGTATGGGATCGCGTAAAGGAGCATAGCGTTCGATTTTTAATGTCGTGCCACGGATAATTCCTAATTCCATTAATCGACGTTTAAGGTGGGGGTTTCCTTTGATCGCAAGAATGGTGGCGGATTGCCCTTTGGAGAGTTCTGTAAGATTCATATTTTGAGATTCCTTTAAATTTTTTGTTATATATAACTTAGGTTAACCTAAATAAAAATCAAGTCGAATTGTAAAAAAAGTTGCTTTTTTTTTCTTTTTTCTTGATAAAATGGCGTCTTGTGCTACATTATAATAAATGTGTAAAAAATTAAACGGAGAAAAACGACTATGAAAATCGCTCAAGTAATCACACGCATGAACATCGGAGGCGCGCAAGAAGCTGTTTTGTTAACGTGTATGGGTCACATCGCGAAAGGTCATGAAGTCACTTTGATTACAGGCCCCTCTGAAGGACCCGAAGGCAAATTACTCGAAAAAATGTTGCCTCCGCCCGAACTCAAAATTATTGAAGTCCCTGAGCTTGAACGCGAAATCCATTTGGCAACCGATTATAAAGCTTATCGTGCCCTACGCAAAATTTTTAAAGAACACGCTTATGATGTGGTTCATACCAATTCTTCTAAAGCGGGGCTTGTCGGTCGCGCGGCTGCATGGGCAGAAAAAGTGCCACTCGTGGTGCATACGGTTCACGGGCAAGCCTTCCACCGTTACGAAAAACCGTGGAAAAATCAAATCTATATTTGGGCAGAACGTTTTGCTGCCAAACGCTGTCATAAAATTTTTGCAGTCGCCGATGCGATGATTCAACAATGTGTGGAGGCTAAAGTTGCACCACGATCTAAATACGAAGTGGTGTATACGGGAATGGATTTAGATTCATTTGTGAATGCACAACGTGATGAAGCCTTGCGTGCCTCCTTAAATATTCCTTCTGATGCTTTGGTCATTGGGACGATTGCGCGTTTGTTTCCGTTGAAAGGATACGAACAATTGACGCCTGCAGCGATTCAAGCTGTTCAAGAGAATCCGAAGATTCATTTTCTTTTCTTGGGGGATGGTACGATACGTCCTGAGATTGAAAAGATGATTAACGATGCGAACGTTTCGGCGAATTTTCATGTGATGGGAATGGTTAAACCCGAAGAAGTTCCGATGTATACAGCACAGATGGATGCGTTAGCGCATTTTTCGTTACGCGAAGGATTGCCACGCGGAGTTGTTCAAGCGTTAGCTGCGGCTAAACCTGTGGTCGCGTTTAATTTAGATGGGACACCTGAGGTTGTTAAAGATGGCGAGACGGGGTATATTTTGGAACCGACAGCGACAACGTCCGAGTTGGTCTCTGCAATGCGTAAACTCGTTGAAGATACTGCAACGCGTGAACGAATGGGGAAAGCGGGTCAAACTTTTGTTTGTAAATATTTTGATTGGAAATATATGTCTGATCGCGTCTTAGATTTGTACAAAGAACTTCAACAGCAAATTCAAACAGGAGTTCTTCAATGAAATGCGTGGATGTGATTATTATTGGGGCAGGGAACCGAGGGCAAACTTATGCACAATATGCTAAGGTTGCACCTCAAGAAATGCGTGTTGTTGCCGTGGCGGAACCGCGTGAATGGCATCGAAATTTTATTGGAGAACAGCATCAACTTCCTGAAAATCGACGTTTCATTTCATGGGAAGACGTTGCCCAGTTGCCCAAGTTTGCGGATGCTGTAATTATTTCAACACAAGATGAAATGCATGTCGATCCCGTCCTTGCTTTTTCTGCATTGGGTTACGATATTTTGCTTGAAAAACCGATGGCAACTTCTCCTGAAGGGTGTAAAAAAATTTACGAATCGATTAAACAAAATAAAAATCTTTTAGCGTTGTGTCATGTCCTTCGATATACGCCTTATACACAAACTTTGAAAAAAATCATTGATTCGGGGGCGATTGGCGAAGTCGTGGCTGTGCAACACATGGAGCCGATTGGATACTGGCATCAAGCACACTCATTTGTGCGTGGAAATTGGCGTCGTGAAGATGAATCCTCATCAATGTTGCTTCAAAAATCGTGTCATGATATCGACTGGATTCGTTATATTGTAGGAAAGCCTATCGCCCAATTATCCTCGTTTGGAAATCTCACCTTTTTCCGTGCTGAAAATGCCCCCGAGGGTGCCGCCAAACGTTGCATTGAATGCCCCACGCATATTGCGCAAGAATGTGCATATTCAGCGTGTAAGATTTATTATAACTTTTTGAATGAGAATCGATTAGGTTGGCCGTTGGATGTGGTGGTAGAAACGCCGACAAGTGCAACACTTGAGTTTGCGCTAAAAACGGGTCCTTACGGTCGCTGTGTATTTGCTTGTGATAATGATGTCATGGATCATCAATCGGTGAACATCGCATTTGAATCGGGAGAACACGCTACCTTTTTGGCTTCTGCGTTTACTCCGAAAGGGACACGTACCTCGGTTATTGCAGGCACCAAAGGGTGTATTTATGGTGATTTTACGCAAATTGAACTCTTTGATTATTTGACAGATACATGCAAACAAATTCCTATTCCTGTGGATGACACCCCTTTGGATGGGCATGGTGGCGGTGATGGACAATTAATGCAAAATTTTATTCAAGCCGTCCGCGAACAAAATGAAAACATCATTATCTCTGGATTGCAAGAGAGTTACGAATCATATATGGCGGTGTTTGCAGCTGAAAAATCACGCAAAGAAGGTCGTATTGTTTCATTAGGTGATACTTAAGAATTTTATAACAATATTATTCTTGAATATTTTTCTCTTTTTCACGACGCTCTTTTTCGACACGATCGAAATAGGCTTTGTTTTTAATTTCGGATTCAGTAATTACACGTTCTTTAGGGGAGGTGCCATATTCCTTAAGCGTTTGATCTGCAAGGTCTTGAAGTGTTTTAATATTGTTTTTATTGACCCCTTTAGGCGCGGGAAGCCCCTTTGCTTTTTCATTGGTGATGGCACAATAGAGCACCAATGCTGCTAAATAACTTCCATCCGTATTAAAGTGTGAGTGGTCGGGGGAGTGAAGTTTTCGGGTATAGTTTTTCAAATAGTTATTGCGGAATGCTTCGCCGACAGGGGAGACTTTTCCATGGATTAACTTTGCCGCAGCATTGTAGCCATTATTCAATAAATCTTGTTCTTCCAGCATGGCTGTAGAATCGGCTTTTTCTACAACATAGTGAGAGGGGGTCATGTAAAACCATGTTTGTGCGCCTATTTTAGCAATTTCTTGTTGGAGTTGTTGGGTGCCTCTTAACGTGCCTTGTGGATTACAGGACGGGGTAGAACTTTGGTCTTGAAGGACGACCACATCCCATCCCCCTTGTTGAATTTTTTGAATGGTTTCTTCACGTTTAGCATGTCGTTCAAGGGTGTAACCTCCTGGGGCTACCATATCTACCGTAATATTTCTCCCGCGTGCTTTTCCTAACATTTTAAATGTGTTTGGGACATGATTGACGTAAGTGTAACTATTACCAATAAAAAGAATTTTGAAATTTTTAGGCAATTTCTTTTGGGTTTGTTTCTCGTTTTCGTTGTTCTTTTTTTGAATTTCTGTCTTATTTTTTTCGGTCGGTTTATCTGATTTCTCGGACGGCGTGTTTGCACAGAGGATGGTGAGGCAACTTAGGGTTAAGGCAAGACTCAAAAGTAATTTGACTTTCATATATACTCCTTTATTTTTATGCGGTTTATTCGCTCACTTGTAATTGAATATTTCCATCGGCAAACTGCGCGGTAACCGCATCGCCTTTTTTGAGTTTTTGAACAGATGAAACCACCTCATCCGTTTCTGTTTTTTTAATCATGGCATAACCCCGAGATAAAACGTTGTAGGGATTGACACTTTGAAGGCGTTGCTCTAAAAATTTAAAACGAGTTTGAATCTCTGTAAATTCCTTATCCTTAATACGATGTAAATCTTGTTCAATCGCATCAATTTGATATTGATAGTCGGCTAAAATTTGCGACATCGCATTTTGAATTTTGAGTTCAGCTGTATCGATACGTTGTGCATACTCTTTTAAAATGGCTTCAGGACGAAACTTTTCGAGTCGTGCAATTTGTTGATGTAGAATATTTTGTGAATTTTGCAGTGCGAGTTTAAAGCGCACGCCCATATTGTTTTCACAATCTTTGATTTCATCAACCAAATCTTGATATTCTGGAACTATGAGTTCGGCGGCTGCAGAAGGGGTGGGTGCGCGTAAGTCTGAAACAAAGTCAACAATCGTGTAGTCGATTTCATGCCCGACGGCCGATACAACAGGAATCGACATCTCTGCAATTTCGCGTGCAAGTGATTCTTCATTGAAGCACCAGAGATCCTCCATCGAGCCTCCACCGCGCGTAAGTACAACAACATCAACGCGTTGATCTTGAGGTAGACGCTCAAAAAAGCGGAGTCCTTGAATGATCGAAAGGTGTGCATTTTTTCCTTGTACTTGCGCTGGAAAAATTTGGAGGTGTATAGGGGGGAATCGACGTGTAATGACATTAACAAAATCGTGAAGTGCCGCCCCATCTGGCGATGTAATCACACCGATGCGATGCGGTAAAGAGGGGAGTTTTTTCTTGCGTGAGGTTTCAAACAATCCTTCGGCAAGTAATGTTTGTTTAATCTCTTCAAAACGTTTTTGCAAATCGCCGAGTCCAACCGGGCGCATCGATTGCACTTTAAACTGAAATTCGCCGCCAGGGACATAGAGTGATAACTGTCCAAATACTTCAACGGCATCACCCGCTTGTACGCCAAATGCGTTTAACATTTTTGCGCCACCAAACCAAACTGCGCGCACTTGTGATTTTGTATCCTTAAGGGTCATATAAACATGACCTGAACGTGCGACGGTCAGTGTCCCAACTTCGCCCGAAACCCACATGGGTAACATGGTGTTTTCGAGGAGTTCGCGTGCAATACTATTAATATCAGTGACAGAAAAAACTTTGGGTGTATTGTAATCGTTTGACATTACGCTACCCATTTTTCAATCATAATAAAGGCATCCGTTGTGAATAGAATCGCATATTTCCATATATAAGAGACAAATGAAAACATGATAATTAAAACTGCAATTGATATTCCCGATAGAACTTCGGGTGAAATGGAATGGAGTTTTTTGGGTGCAATGGTTAGTGCAATTTTCCACCCGTCGAGCGGATAACATGGGATCATATTAATGATAAAAAGTACTGCATTCAGTGAAATTAGTAAAAATATGCCCACTGTAATTTGTGTTTCTTGCAACTGAAATTTACAGGAAATGGCGTAAAGAATCAATCCTGCAATGACCAAGCAGAGGTTCATGAACGGCCCCGCAAAAGCAACTAGTGCACTGCTATAACGATGTTTGAACTTGTTGGGATTGACAGGGACTTGTCCCCACGCAAAACCAATAATCGCCAACATCACAAGCGACATCACCCCCATTTGTTTGAGTGGGTTTAAGGTGAGGTGTCCCTCCACTGCAGCGGTGTCATCGCCTTGCCACAGCGCACAGCGTGCATGACCATACTCATGCAGACATATTGAAAAGATGATAATTGCAAGATAGGTGACCCCAAAAACAGGATCATCGAAAAGGGTTTGAATAAAAAAGGTCATTTATACGAGATTTTCCAATAGGCAAACGCCGGGGTTTCATAGGGGTGAGACTTACGGATTGCATCAATTGCGCATTCGATATATTCGCTGGGACAGGCAATGTGAATTAATACTTCATCAACAAACTCATCTGCGCCAATAGATCCGATTGTAGGATTGGCATTTTCTTTTGCACGGAATTGTCCAACGCCTTGTACGCAGAAACAACAACGATCGTAGTTTCCCACGCGCCCTGCGCCTGCATCAAAAAGGGCTTCTTTGACAATCTCTACATGAGATACGGGAACTAAACATTCGATTTTGTACATAATGGCCTCCGTAACTGAGTGTTATTTGTGTGTAGAATGGGATTGAAAAAATCGCATTCCTCGAACTATTTATAATATAGTCGCCCCTTTTCAAAAAAACAAGCCCATTTTTAATATTTTTTGAGATTAAATTTTCAGGAACTTATTCTATACTCAAAATACGACCTATTTTAGGTATATAATTGTGAAACATGCTTGAAAATGATTTGAATTGCGTGTATATTACCTTGTTTTTGTATTTGGATTTATTTATTGAGGTTATCATGAATCAATCAATCGTATTTTTGAGTTCATTTCTCTTAGCATCAAATGTCATGGCGAGTCAAAATGTAGACTCCGCTTCTGCTCTCTCTCCTACACGTCCTAATGTCGTTTTATTTCTTGTTGACGATATGGGGCCTTTTGACACTTCTGTGCCGTTTCATTCTGAAAAATTGTGGCAAAATGATTTTTTTAAGACACCGAATATGGAACGTTTGGCGCAACGAGGTGTGATGTTTACACGTGCTTATGCTTGTGCGGTTTGTTCCCCCTCGCGTGTCAGTCTCATGACAGGGATGAATGCCGCCCGTCATCGTGTAACGAATTGGACTTTGATGTGGGGCAAAACTACTGATAATCAACCCACCATTAACGGGATAACGCTTCCAGATTGGAATTATAACGCGATCAGCACACAACCCAATGTTCCGAATACTATTTATGCGCCAAACTGTTTACCGCAACGTCTTAAAGCGGCTGGTTATCGTACGATTCATATTGGTAAAGCGCATTTTGGCGCGAATCAACCGCCCGAAGGTTACACAACGGCTCACAATCCACTCTCTATTGGTTTTGATGTCAATATCGGCGGATGGGCGGGCGGTGGGACGCAAACGTATTATCCCCCTTATCAAAAAGGGTGGGGCGGACAATATGGTTTGCCGAACATGAAGCAATATGAGTCCATTTTAGGGAAGGATGGGACCCATTTGACGGAAGCGTTGACCCTTGAAGCGAAAAAGCAAATTTCGATCTCTACGCAACAGTATAAGACGCAACCTTTTTTCTTATATATGTCTCATTATGCGGTACATACGCCATTTGAAATGGATGTACGTTATGCCAGCGATTTTAAAGACGATGTTAGCCATAATGGTGGGACAAAAGCTTACAGTTCATTGGTGAAAGGGATGGATAAGAGTTTAGGGGATTTGATGGACTACCTAGACTCTGAAAAACTTACAGATCAAACCGTGATTATTTTTATGGCAGATAATGGGGGATATGGCTTAGCCCCTCGTCAAAACGCCAATGCCCCTTTATCGGCAGGAAAAGGTTCTGCGCATGAAGGCGGGATTCGTGTCCCGATGATATTAAGCGTGCCTAACGGACTCAAAAATCAAAAGAATGTAACACCTATGATTATCGAAGATTTGTTCCCGACTATTTTAGAGATTGCAAATGTTGATTTATCTCAACTTCCTGATTCTCAACGCGATGGGAAAAGTTTGTTAAGCGAATTGGATGTGAATCGTCCACTCTTTTTCCACTTTCCAAATCGTTGGGGAGAACAGGGGAGTGGGAATTTGAAAAAACCGAATCTTGGATATGGTCCTTTCTCGGCAGTGGTGCAAGGGGACTGGAAATATATCTACTATCATGAACCTGAGCGACTTCCAAGAGAAGAACTCTTTAATCTGCAAAGTGATGTGGGTGAAAAAAATAATCTTATAACACAAGAAAAAACGCGTTTGGTTGAGATGCGTCGAACACTTTCGGATTATTTGCGGAGCGTTGATGCACAAATGCCTGTTTTACAAAAAACAAAACAATCTATTCCTTATCCTGATCAGCTATAAAATTAACCCTCTCAATCCATCATAGATCTAAAATGCGATTTTGAAGTCAATGAATAAAAAATTAAAAAGTCTTCAATGGCGAGGTGCATTTGCGTCATGACACGACTGCCCGTTTTTTAACTGGACAGTCGTGACACTTCATTGAAAACAATCAAAGCTATTGACTAAATCATAGTATTGTTTTGTTTTTCACAAAAGAAGAATTGAAAAAGCGTAAAAATAGTGTTGAGAGACTCAAAAAAACTCTTGATTTTTTGCGTTGATGGGATATATTATATAGTTTATATTTTATAATGTAAAAAAATTACAAAACTATATGAAGGAGCTATTATGAGCAAGTATCCGTTAATTGAGCAACTTGAAGCGATTCAAGAAGCCGCAATGAAGACACTTGAGAGTGTCACAACTGCCGAATGTGTTGAAAATTTACGCGCCGAACTCTTTGGACGTAAAGGAAGCATTCCCGAACTCAGTAAAGAGATGGGCAAAGTGCCTGCAGAACTTAAGTCGGTTGTAGGACAAGGCTTTAATCAAATCAAAAACGTACTCCAAGGCGCACTCGAAGCTGCCAAAACTGCGATGGAAGATAAAGCCGATAATCAACGTGATGGAATCGATGTCACCTTGCCCGGGCGTAAGACTGCAGTCGGTCACCAACACCCCATTTCGCAAGTGATGGACGAATGCGTTTCTGTATTTCGTCGCATGGGTTTTGTGGTTGCAGATGGTCCTGAAATCGAGGATGTTTGGCACACGTTTGATGCATTAAATACGCCCGATGATCACCCCTCACGTGACCCTAAAGACACCTTCTACTTCGGGGATGGTCGTTTACTTCGTACGCAAACCTCTACGGTTCAAATTCGCGTGATGGAGTCGCAACAACCCCCTATTCGTATCATTTCACCCGGACGCTGTTTCCGTCGTGACACCCCCGATGCCACCCACTCGATGAATTTCCATCAAATCGAAGGCTTATACATCGATAAAAATGTATCCTTAGCTGATTTGAAATCGACTTTACTTCATTTCGCACACGAAATGTTAGGTGCTGATGCTAAAATTCGTATGCGTCCTCACTTCTTCCCCTTTACTGAACCGAGTGTAGAAGTTGATTTTACTTGTATTATGTGCGGTGGAAAAGGGTGTCGTGTTTGCAAAAATTCTGGATGGTTGGAAATTGCAGGTGCTGGAATGGTCGATCCACAAGTGCTTAAAAATGTGGGCATCGATCCCGAAGAATGGACAGGTTTTGCCTTTGGTATGGGAATTGAACGTATCGCCATGTTGCGTTACCGCATCCCTGATATTCGACTCCTCTATGAAAACGATCAACGTTTTCTCGCACAATTCTAAGGCTTAACTCACGACTACTCAAGCAAGGACTATTACTATGAATCTCTCACTTAATTGGTTAAAAAAATATCTTCCGTTGGATGGCATTTCGGTGTCTGAAATTACCCATAAACTCACGATGTCGGGCATTGAAGTTGAAGCCGTTCAAACCACAGGCAAAATTCCTGATGGTATTATCGTGGCTGAAATTCAAACCCGCGATAAACACCCGAATGCGGATAAACTCTCAGTTTGTAAAGTATTTACAGGTAAAGAAACGCTTCAAATTGTGTGTGGCGCTCCTAACTGTGATGCCGGGAATCGCATTCCGTTAGCGACGATTGGAACCACATTTGTGGATGAAAAAGGCGAATTTACAATTAAAGAAAGTAAACTTCGTGGCGAACTCTCACAAGGAATGATGTGTTCCGCGCGTGAGTTGGGCATCTCTAACGATCATGTAGGTTTATTGATTCTTCCTCCCGATACGCCCCTCGGTACCAATGTTCAAGATTTAATCGACTCCGATACGGTTTTTGAACTCGAAATCACCTCCAATCGTCCCGACTGGTTATCTCACTGGGGTGTGGCACGCGATTTAGGGGCAGTTTTGAATCTTGCCCCTAAAACCATCGATATTCCTACGTTTAACGATACGAAACCGGGAGCAAATTTTGTGACTGTTAAAGATCAAAAATTGTGTCCACGTTATATGGGTAGAATTATTCGTGGCGTGAAAGTAACGGAATCACCTGAGTGGATTCAAAAAGCGTTAAATTCTATTGGATTGCGCCCCATCAACAATATTGTGGATATTACAAATTTTGTTCTTCATGAATTAGGACATCCGCTTCATGCGTTCGACTTAAATCAGTTGGCAGGACAGCAAATTATTGTGCGCCCAGCTAATGCTGGCGAGAAGTTCACGACATTGGATGAAAAAACGATTGAACTCAAACCTCATAATCTTTTGATTGCAGACACCGAAAAAGGCGTTGCGCTTGCAGGGGTCATGGGCGGCTTAAATTCAGGCGTTACTGAAACAACTACCGATATCCTTTTGGAGTCGGCAGTCTTCTATCCCCCATCTGTTCGTACAACCAGTCGCGAAACCGCCATCTCATCCGATTCCTCATATCGTTTTGAACGTGGACTCGATTTTAATATGGCCGAAAGTGCTTTGAATCGCGCAACCGCTTTGATTATAGAACTCGCGGGTGGTACGGTTGAATCGACCGTTGATGTTAAGGGCGAAGCGCCTGCACGTCCTGCGGTGAAAGTAACGTTTGCACGCATCAACGCGCTTTTAGGAACTTCATTCTCTGCAGAAGAAATCATGGATGTGATGTCCCGTTTAGGTTGCACGATGAGCGAAGTGACTGCTGAAAATTGTATGATGACACCGCCGATGTGGCGTCATGACCTCACTCGCGAAGCCGATATTGCAGAAGAGGTGGTGCGTGTCTTTGATCTTGACAACGTCCCTGTTATTTCACCTAAAGCGGTGCAAGGGGGCGTATTAGCAGATGATAAACTCTATTTACGTCAACAACTTCGCGAACAAATCTTAGGTTTAGGTTTCGATGAATGTTTCTCATACTCCATGGTGGATGCCAAAACCGCAACACAAGATCCTACTTTAGATGATGCGTGTTTAATTTCTATTCAAAACCCATTGAACTTGGATATGGCGTACTTGCGCCCTTCATTGTTTGCACAAATGCTCCAAAATATTGGACGCAACATTAGCCGTAATAATCCGAATTTGAAATGTTTTGAAATGGGGCGTGTTTTCTGTGCAAACAGCGATGTTTTCTCTGAAGAACGTGAAGAAATTGTCATGGCAATCACAGGCTTACGCATGCCCGAGATGTTCTCTGGCGATCGCGCATTGGTGTTTGATTTCTACGATATGAAAGGGCAAATTGAGGCACTTTTAGAACGTCGCAAATGGAAAGGCAAAGTGGAAGCATTTGAAGATTCACGTTTTGTATCTGGCCATTGTATTCGTTATGTTTCAGGCAAAAATACCATGGTGGTCTTGGGAGAAGTCCATCCTAAGTTTACCAAAGGACTCCGTTTGAAATACCCATTATTTATGGCGATGATTCAAGAAGCCCCCATGCTTGCAAATGCAACTGCAATTCCACAGTATGAAAATATTTCAAACTTCCCACCCACCAGTCGTGATATTGCATTTGTGGCGAATGAGACCCTTACCCATCAAGAAGTGGCACGTTTTATACAGAAATTGAATTTACCCTTCTTAGAATCGGTTTCACTTTTTGATATTTTCCGTGATGAAAAAGCGGTGGGTGCGGGTAAAAAATCGATGGCGTATAGCTTAGTTTTCCGTAACTATGAGCGTACGTTAACAGATGAAGAAGTCAATAAATCCTACGAAAAAGCGCGTCAATCTCTTGCAAAAGGGTTAGGCGTTGAACTTCGTTAATCCGAATAATATAGAGGTCGAATCATGGGCGAAGCCAAAACCAAAAAAGCTAAAGCAAGCAAAGTCTCTGCTCCGAAAGTGGAGACTTTGGAATCTCGTTTAGATGCATGGATTCAGAAACAAACCGAGTTTACGTTAACCGAGGCTGTCGAATTTCTTCTCCCTTTTGAAGGAGAGAATGAGACTCCTGAACGCGTCGCTCGCGATGTCAATACCATGATTTTTACTGACGGACTCGCCTTTTCAACCGAACAAGAACCTGAAAAGTTTTATCCTTGTCAAGCCTTTTTTGCAGGGAAAAAATTTGCGGTATCGCGTTTTGAACACGAAAAGAAATTGGGGGTTTTGATTCCAGGTGGACGCTTTGCGCCATTTTGCCATCATGCCGTTTTGCCGAGTGAAATGACGTTGATTGGCCCTGACGGAAAAAAATTACCTAAGAAAAAGATTAAGATGTCGATTGAAGATGCGGCCGCTTACTATAATCTTTTGGGTTCGGAAGAGATGTTCCACTTTTTTGAGGCCGAACATATTGATAATGTCGCAACACTGAAAGTTGCCGATGTCAATGCCGAGCTCAAACTCGAAGTCTACGATGTCTCGCATCTAGATAACGCTACCACATTGAGTGTAACGGTGAAAGATTGGAGTGAAGGGGTTTTTGAAATCGCTCCCACGCAAACCACCGCTATTAACGATGTTCCCGCATGGCTTCAGCCTTTTGAAAAAGCACTTTATAAAGTTTTTGAACGTTATTCCTATTATATAGAGATACCTGAACAGATTCGTCAAGCCTTGTTTAATACCCCTACCGTTTTAAGCGGCGACGAACCTTTTGAATTGGATCGTTTCCTTGCTACTTCGGATTCGATTGAGATTATCTTAATTGGATCGCGCACTCTCTTATGGCGTAATGACGAAAATCCTCCAGAGGTTCAAGATCCCAATCAACTCCCTGAGGGAATGGCGCTCACTCAATCGAATGTCGATTCTTTGCCAGACATTCTTGCAGAATTGAAGTGTCCGCTCACGCCTGTAGAGATTGAAGCGACCATGCGTGATGAACTCTATCAAGGTCGTTCTGATTTCAATATGGCATTTGAACGTTTGTTTAGAACGTGGGATTTAGAATTTACGGATTCTACCCAAGAAACATATTTTATGAACTACTTAGAAGCCCTTTGGGAAGATGTCAATGATGGCTATGATCGCATTGAAGATCAACAAAATGGGCGTGTTCGTCATTTTGCATTGGCGATTAACAAAGAGCGTTTAAAATGGTTATCGCGTATTTCACAATCGGGTCATATTCCCGACGAACACCAACAAAAAATTCTGCAAGCCATTACCGAACGTTCGAATCTAATTATGCGTTTACTTGAAACCACCAATTTGCGTGAAGAGTTTGCAGATCCTACGGAAGCTGATGCGGTTTTAGAATCGTTAACTGCGCTTGCGGATCAACTCGATGGTTTAATGCAACACTATGATGCAGATGTTGAACATGAGGCTTCCCATTCATGACCCAACAAGCAGCCACTCCCGAGGAAAAAACAGGCGTATTTGTTGAGTTCAAACACGTCAAAAAATACATTAAGCCTTATCGTTATGCGACCCTAACAGGCGTAATTACTTTATTGTGTACCGATGTTGGCAATATGTTGATTCCTTTCTTTGTTAAAATGGGCGTGGATGCCATTCAATCTGGGGAACAAGATTCAAATATTCTTTTGATTATCGGGATAATGATTGCGGCTGTTGCGTTGATGCGCGGACTCACTCGTTTTGGCTGGCGTTACTATTTTATTGGGATGGCAAACGGTATTGAACGCGATATGCGTGTTCACTTTTTCGGACACATTATCCGTTTACCCATGCCCTTTTTTGTGGCACGCAGAATTGGTGATTTGCTCGCGCTTTCATCCAACGATTTACATGCGGTTAAACGTGCATCTGGTGAAGGCTTTATGCTTTTTGCCGACTTCATTTTTTCGTTCGTTGCCGTGTTATGTTTTATGATTAGCATTAGCCCCGAACTCACTTTATATGCACTCATTCCTACACCGTTAGTCACGGCTTTATTCATCTATTTAGGGCCTATTTTATATCGTCGATTCAACGAAGTGCAAGAGTCGTTTGGGACGATGACCACCGATGCGGAAGAGACGCTTGCAGGTTTACGCGTCGTCCGTTCCTACAACCAAGAAAAAGGGGAGTATGAACGTTTTCAAAATGCAAACAACGATTATTTAGGGAAAAACGTTAAAATGATTCGTGTTGATGCTATTTTTCACTCTTTAATGTTTATTATTCCTTCCTTAATATTTCCCGTTATCTTAGTGGTTGGCGGCATTAAAATTCAAAATGGAACCCTAACGCTTGGGGCATTTATTGCCTTTTGGATGTATATTGCGCAGTTGGTTTGGCCCATGATGGCGATTGGTTGGACGTTTAATATTTTCCAACGCGCTGCCGCTTCAAATCGACGCGTTAGAAGTGTTTTTGAAGAGCAAATGGAAACCGATCCCAATGATGTAATTCCTGTTTCTAATCCCCCGAAAACTATTGAAATTCGTAACCTCACATTCTCCTACCCCAATGCTTCCGAGCCTTCGTTGCAAAATCTTTCATTGACGATTCCTGCAGACTCCACGTTATCGATCATGGGGCGCACGGGTTCGGGGAAATCAACCCTTATTTCGCTTCTGTTACGCATCTATGATCCCCCACGCGGGACGATATTTTATGATGGGATTGATATTTTAGATCTCCCTAAAACCACATTGCGCGCCCAATTTGCCATTGTGCCTCAAGATCCATTCTTGTTTACTGACACCTTGCGCGATAACATTACATTTGGCGCCTACGATAGATGTGCTGAAACTTTCATATCATCCGAAGAACGACTCGTTCAAGTAAGCGAAGGAGCCAGTTTGCACAAAGAAGTTTTGCGTTTCCCTGATGCGTATGATACGGTGGTGGGCGAACGTGGAACGACGCTTTCTGGCGGACAACGTCAACGTGCGGCCATTGCGCGCGCCTTTCACGTGAAACGTAATATTATGATTTTAGATGATCCGCTTTCCGCAGTAGACGCTGTTACAGAAGCCAATATTTTAAATTATATCCAAAATGCAAAAAATAAACACTCCTTAATCATGGTGACCAACCGTGTGAATGCGGCTAATATTGCCGATCAAATTGTAATTTTTGAAAATGGCAAAATTTCGGCGCAAGGTAAACATAGTGAGTTGCTTAAAACATCGCAATTCTATAATGAAATTTATCTAGC
>CAZIVM010000037.1:0-17742 GCA_964542845.1 uncultured Victivallales bacterium | reverse complement strand
GTAATAAAGGAATATCTAATGAAGATATAGCAAATTACTTCCACATCGGGATAACAACCTTAAAAAACTTTAGATTAAAGGAAAAAATCCGAAAGCAAGATATTGCTTTTCAAGGAATCGAGGATGAATAATAATGATTTCAACTCGTGTTCGAATGCAAACGGTTAAATTGATTAGCCGTCTCCTTCAACCCATTGCAGAGACAGGTGTCATTACGTATCCTGAACTGCAAGAGTTGAAAATAAACCTACAGCATCTTGCCCAAAAGGGCGAGTTATGCCCTGATACACCTCTTAAGTTAATCACACCTCAAGAGGCAGCCGAAATGCTCAGCATTAGCTACTCCCAGTTTAGAGAACTGGAAAAAACGAACACATTCACTTTTAAACGAGTGAGAATTGGAAACAAAACAGTGCGTTATCGCAATATTGATGTCATAAAGTACATTATGAGTCAATGCAATGAATCAGAAGATTCGGTTATCTGTTAATATCATTATCCTTCGAGAATCTCTCGGAGCTTCTGTAACAACTCAGGCGTTGGTTCTGCTCCTTTAAGCAGTTCCAACGCTTTCTCTATTTTTAATGTGGTGGATAGTTTTAATTCATTTGGATTTAACGTTTGACTTACGACTTCAATGGCTTGATTTTGTGATTCTGTTCCTGTATGAACGTAAAATTTATTCGCAATTTCACTATCTGTTCCAAGAATTGAAAGTAGTGTAGCTTCAGGAACATTTCCCTTAGCACATAGAGAAGCAAATGTGTGTCGCAAAGAGTGGAATCCATAAATGGTCGATTTCTTTTTACGTCCCGGCATCATTTGACATGTTTCTATATTCGATTTCTTTATAATACGCATGACTTGGCTATTGATATTATTGGACCCAATATTTTTACCCTTGGCATCGCAAACCATATAACATTGAGCCATATTAGGTAATACATAGCCATTAATTTTCCATGATTCAGCCTCTTTAAGGTATGTTTGTAATTCAGATGCGATTGGAACAGAGACTTTTTTCCCTGTCTTATTTTGAATAAAACTAATACGATTATGTTCAAAACTAACGTTTTGCCATTGTAAAAGAACACAATCTTTTAATCGTTGTCCCGTATAAAATCCTAATCTAAAAACAACACGAAGTTCAGCACGATTTGATATGCGAACATCAAGATTTTCAAGTGTAGAAAATATGGATTCAATCTGTTCTCGCGAAAATGGCTGACGATCTATTTTCGTTGAACGTTCTTCTCGTTCGTTCCGGACTAAAACTTTTGAATCAAAAGGATTTTTCCCTTCATAATATTCGCTAAGCACATTAAAAACTTTACGTAGGTGTTTAATTTTACGATTATGTGTATCTACAGAAAGAGCACGTGTTTTTCGAATAAAATTAGCATAGGCTTCCACAATTTGAGGCGTAACTTCTGAAATATTACGAATCGCAACATGTTTATAGAAAACATTTTTTGAAGAGCTTTTTGCAAATGTTACAAATTCTTCGACACTGTTCTTATACTTGATACGCTCTTCAACTGTATGAGGCACTGCTCTATCTGGCATTTGTGAATAGGTATCCCATATGTGTGTTAAAGAAAGATCCTGCTTTCGCTTCTCAAGATTTTTGATATCTTTAACATGGGAGGCGATTGTTTCGATGCTATTCGAGTGCATAATAGGCATAGCATTCCTTGCAGATTCGATTGCTTTTTCGAGAATATTCGTTTTTAATGAAATTTCGCGACGTTGTCCATTCATTTGAAAACGAAAATAAAAGGGCCCATTTACTTCTTTTTGACGAAGGGTTCCGATTTCAAGTTTTTTAGTGATTAGTTTTTTCTTACTCATGATTTTCTCCTAACACAGAGTGACACATAATGACACGTTTTTTACTTTATAACGGATAAACGGGGATAAAATGGGGAAGGAATGTAAAAAATGAGTGTAAAAATGGTGCCGAAGGAGGGACTCGAACCCTCATGCCCGCGAAGGCGGCAGATTTTGAGTCTGCTGCGTCTGCCATTCCGCCACTTCGGCACTTAAAAGAAAGTAGTTATAATATACTCCTTTTTTACAATATTTCAAGCAATGTAATGAAAATAAGCTGAAAATTTTATTTTTATAGGTTTGGGATAATCGGAAATGGGTGTTTGCCAAGTATTTCGACGCGGTATTTTGCCTTTGTTTGGGGCGCATCGTAGAAGAAAATAAAAACCGCATCCGAATGTTGGCTAAGGTATTCTTCCGCAAAGGGTTTATCAAGAATAAATGCGGTGGTAGAGAGGATGTCTGCAATGAGACCATTCGGGGCAATCACCGTAACGGCTAATATCCCATTATGAACGGGGAGTCCTGTTCGCGGATCGACAATGTGAGTATAGCGTTGACTATCGATGATCACATAACGTTCGTAATTTCCACTTGTGGCTATCGCTTGATTTTGAATTTGTGTGGAGAGTGCACTTCGATCCGTTTCGATGGGATGACGAATTCCTATCGTGATGGGTTCATCGCCAAATACGCTCAAGTTTCCACCTAAGTTAATCACTCCGCTTTTTAAGTTGAGTTTTAAGACCTCTTCCGTAGCTTTGTGTAGGGCATAACCTTTGGCAATGCCTCCAAAATCCAGACTCATCCCTTGGGGGAGGGCGATCGTTCGGTTTGTTAACTTAACACGATTAAAACCTACATTTTCTATACAAGCTTTAATACTGTCTGCGCTTGGCAACTTTTCTATTTTTTGATGGAATCCCCAGAGTTTCATCAAAGGGCGAATCGTGGGATCAAATGTGCCATGAGAAAGTGTATAAGCCATGTCGCACCATGTGAGTAGATCAACCATGTATTCTGAGCAGACCATGGGGGAATCGCTTGCGTGCGCGTTGATTTGAGAAATTTCAGAGGTGGGTACAAAAATATTACAATGCTTTTCGGTGAGTCGAAACATCTCTTTTACGATTTTTGCTGCAGAATCGAGCGTGTCTGTTTTTTCAGCAAGGAAGTAAATTTCAGCGCCCGTGCTCATGGTGAGGAAGTGTTCATTTTTGGTATAGATGGGCGGATTGATTTTGATTGCTGTAATCCAAACGCCGATTAAAACAAGAATGATAAGTGCGATAATTTTTTGAGAAAGGGTCATGATGGGAATTAGCCTCGTGGGTGGAATTTATGATGTAGTTTTTTTAGGTTAGAAGGATCGACGTGTGTATAGATTTGAGTGGTTGAAATGTCAGAGTGTCCCAACATCTCTTGAATGACGCGTAAGTCTGCCCCATTTTCCATGAGATGACTGGCAAAGGAGTGTCGCAGCGTGTGCGGATGGACCTCTTTGGTAATTCCAGCGCGCAATGCGGTATCTTTGACAATTTTCCAAATGCGTTCGCGATCAAGCTTTACCCCATTTTTCGACAAAAAAAGTTGTGCTGTATTTGCTTTTTTGAGGAGGTTAGGGCGCGCCAACTCAAGGTAGGTATTGATGGCGCGACGCGCAAATTTTCCGAGTGGGACAATACGTTCTTTGTTTCCTTTCCCAATGACGCGAATAATATTATCGTCAAATATAATCGCACTCATGGGTAAATTCGCAAGTTCTGATACGCGCAATCCGCTTGCATAAAGGAGTTCAAGAATCGCGCGGTTACGAATCGCAAGAAAGTCGTTAGGGGGAGGGTCTGCCCACACTTTCATGAGTTCGGTAACTTCTGCGGTTGAGAGAAAATCGGGAAGTATATTCCAAATTTTGGGGGAATCCATCACATCTGTAATATCTGTGGCGATGATTTTTTCTTGAAAGAGGTAACGGAAGAAAATTTTGATTGAGACAAGACGACGCGATACCGTCGTACTTTCAAATTCACGATCTCTTCTGCATTCTCCTAGATAGGAAACAATCATGCGTCGGTTAATCAACTTGGGGGCAACAGATGCATAATTTGCATGCATCCAGTTGGCAAAGTCTTGAATATCCGAGCGGTAAGAACCTACGGAGTTATCACTTAAAGCACGTTCAAGTGCTAAATAAGTACAAAAAGCTTCCAAGTGTTCTTGCAACATAAGAATCCTTGCTGATGATGGAGATTGTATATTTAATGTATATGAAGACAATTAGAGTTCAACGAACATCATATCGCCGACATAAGAATTTCCGATTTTAGCATAAATGATAGCGAGGTATTTACCTTTGGGAGCTTCACCGAAGATCCCGCCAGAGCCGCCTCAAGATGGACAGGCATCTTTAAGGGATGCCTTGGCTTTAGCCATCACTTTTTTCGTAGACTGTTTGGTAGGGTCTCCTAGCAAAATGATATCACAATTACCTTTATCAAGTTTTTTACCTTTGGCATCTTGTAAAACGAGAGAGAATCCAAAGGCTACTTTTTTATTTTTAGCGGCTTTTGTTTTTTGAGGTTGTTTAGGTTCGCGTTTTGCAAAGTGTGCGGTGTATTCCACATTTTTAACGGTAATCGTCTTAGGCAATGCCATAAGAATTTTGTGGGCGACAGGTAATACAGAGCTTTTAAATTTGTTCAACCATTGGAGTTCGGGAGATAGATTTGCATCATCGTCTTTTTCTTCTTCTTTATCTTGAGCTAATTGCGCAAGACCTTGAGGGAAAGATGTTGAAGATGCCCATACTGCTGTTCCCGACGCAAATAGCGAACCCGTGATTGCTAATGCAAGAAACCATGTGTTCATTTTCATGTTGACCTCGTGGAGTTGGGGGTGTAACTTATCGATTCATAGTCTATTATACAATATAATATAGCAGAAGTTTTCATTTTATCAAGTGGTATGCTTGATTTTGTTAAACAAAAACATTCTCTATTACTAAAAACGACTTTTTTTAGAAAAAATTATTCTTTTTTTAGAAAAAAAGTGTAAATTTTCAGAAATTGTGATATTTTAAAATAGCGAAAGGTTGAAAAACCCTTTTTTATAAATAAAATGAGAAAATTTTAAGAAGAGCGCTTGACAAATCGATAAAAGTAGAGTATATTAAATTTCCAAATATTTAGCATATCAAAGTTAAACCAATAACAATAGAATTTAATGGAGGTGCATCATGGCACATAAGAAAGGTCAATCCAGTTCAAGAAACGGTCGCGATAGTAAGCCAAAGTTTCTCGGCGTAAAAGTTTACGGTGGTCAAGCAATTTTAGCTGGTGGAATCATTGTTCGTCAACGCGGTACTAAATTCCGTCCTGGCAAAAACGTAGGTTGCGGTCGCGACTTCACATTATTTGCTTTGGTTGATGGCACAGTGAACTTCTCTCATGATGGTAAACAAGTTAATGTTTTACCGGTTGCATAATTTATTTTGCCACTAAATCTCTTGAAAAACCCGGTAAACAACACCGGGTTTTTTAGGTTTAAAAGCCTGAACTTAGGAATATAATCATGATTCAACTCAATACACAAGATCCCCAATTTAAGTCACAGTTAAAAGCCGCAACCGCGCGTGGGGCGTTTACTGCTGAAATCGAAAAAAGTGCGAAATCTATCTTGGATGATGTGCGCGAACACGGCAATAATGCTATCTTAAAATATCTTGAGAAGTTTGATCATGTGAAATTAGATGAGCCTTCACAACTTCTTGTGGACACCAAAGAAATTAAAAAAGCGTGTAAACTTGTCTCTCAAGAAGACAAAGATGCTATTAAACTTGCCATCAATGGCGTGATGAAGTTTGCCAAAGAAGGGATTCCTGCTGAATGGTCATTTAAACCCCGCAATGGTGTTTTATTAGGCGAACAGTTTGCGCCGATGCAACGCGTGGCGGTTTATATCCCCGGTGGAACAGCCCCTTTAGTTTCTTCGGTCATTCACACGGCGGCGATTGCCAAAGTTGCTGGCGTCAAAGAGATTGTCGCCTTGACACCACCCCAAGCGGATGGTTCAGTGAATCCTTATATTTTAACTGCGCTTCACATGATTGGTGTTAAAGAAATTTATCGTATGGGCGGCGTCTATGCGATTGGTGCTGCAGCTTATGGAACCGAGACGATTGAAAAGGTTGAAAAGATTGTGGGCCCAGGGAATAGTTGGGTGACGGCAGCGAAAAAAATTGTTTATGGAGATGTGGCGATTGATATGATTGCAGGCCCTTCCGAAATTATGGTCATTGCAGATGAGTCTGCCCGTCCTGACTGGGTGGCTGCCGACTTACTTTCTCAGTTGGAACACGGGGGTGGGAATCTTGCCATTCTCGCGACACACGTTGACGGAATGATTGAACAAGTTGAAGAACAACTGGTTGCACAAGCGAAAACATTATCCCGTGAAGCTCAACTCATTGAGGGGTTAAAAGAGGGATGTATTTTAATTCAAACACGCACGGCAAAAGAGTCGGCAACCGTCGCATCAATGATTGCACCTGAACACCTTGAAGTGCAATGTGATAAACCCGAATCGTTGTTGAGTTACATCACAGCGGCGGGAGCGATTTTCTTAGGACACCATACCCCTGAACCTGTCGGTGATTTTGTCGCAGGCCCTAGCCATGTCTTGCCCACAGCGGGAAGTGCACACTATTTTTCAGGCTTAGGCGTTGAATCTTTTTTCCGTCGGATGAGTATTTTGCGTTATTCACCGCGCGCGCTTTCGCGTGAGATGGATGCGATTAAACGTCTTGCCGACATGGAAGGGTTGGACGCGCACAAGCGTAGTGCGACCATTCGTGTGGAGGATTGATTGATGACTACCCCCGAAGTTCGCCCTAATATTGCGCAAATGCAAGGTTATGTTCCAGGAGAGCAACCCCACGATGTTGAACTCTGGACAAAGTTGAACACCAATGAAAATCCTTATCCCCCATCACCGCGTTGTGCGGATGTGTTGAAACACATTGATATTTCGATGCTTCATCTTTATCCAAACCCCACCAGTGATGGTGTGCGTGATGTGATTGCAAAGACCTTTGGGTTTGAACGCGATCAAGTGGTGGTTGGAAATGGGTCTGACGATATTTTAAATATGGCGATTCGTATTTTTTGCGACTCAGCAGACGAACTTGCCATGGTGACCCCTTCTTATTCGCTTTATGCTTCTTTAGCCGAAATTCAAGGCGCAACCATGCGTCAAATTCCATTGACTTCCGATTTTGGTTTGCCAGCGGACTTCATGGAGCGTATTCAAGGAACCAAACTTTTGATGATTCCTTCGCCCAATGCACCGACCAGTACGATTTTTCCTTTAGAAACACTTGAAAAAATTATTGAGACATTTCAAGGGGCGGTTTTAATTGATGAAGCGTATGTTGATTTTGCTCAATTTAACGCACTTTCTTTTGTGAATAAATATAAGAATGTGATTGTGAGCCGTACGTTATCAAAAAGTTATGCGTTGGCAGGACTCCGCGTTGGATTTGCTTTGTCAACCCCTGAAATTATTGCTTCGTTTATGAAAGTCAAAGATTCGTATAATGTGAACTATTTGTCGCAAGAATTGGCAAAAGTGGCGATTGAAGATCAAGACTATTTGCGTGAAATTTCAGCAAAAATTGTCGCAGAACGCGAACGCGCAACGCAGGAATTGACCGCAATGGGATTTAAGGTACTCCCTTCTCATACAAACTTTTTGTTTGCGATGCCTCCAAACGAAGATGGAAAGTCGATTTATGAAGCGTTGAAATCGCAAAAAATTCTCGTTCGCTTTTTCGCGGGGGAAGTGACTGGTAAGTTTGTACGTATTACAATCGGCACTCCGGCACAAATGGATAAACTTTATACTGCACTTCGTAAAGCCCTTTAGTTTAGACGCCAACATTGCTTGTTATTTCCTAAAAAGCCTCATTTAATGAGGCTTTTTTTATTGCTTTATTGCTTAGATTGAACTTAATGTGAGTAATCTTTGAGAAGGGCCAGCAAGAATGAAAATGCCCAAATGGTATATGGAAATGATAAGAGCGTAAAAACGAGCATGGAATAACATAAGGGGATGGGGTGGAGTCGGGTAGGGAGTCGCCAGGCTGTGATGAGTTGTACTCCCGTATGAAACACAATCAATACGGCATTGAGACTCATGAAGGGTCGAATTAAGAAGTGTTCGCTCATCATTTTGGGAAGCTCTAATGCTGTAGCGGAGGATTGAAGTTTGAAAAACACGATGAGCATCCAAGTAAAAATAGAGATTACCGTGAATCCAAACGAAATCCAATTGATCATAGGGAGTTTTTTGCTGTTGGCTAAGGCGCTCCACACACATAACGCTATACCGCTTATGAGTGTAATGAATAATAATGTGTTTAACCCGACGTTATGCCATAAAATAATATTGTCTATCACTACGGCAAACTCACTTTCCTTTTGCGTCATAAGTTCTAAAAGGTTTTGGGTCCAAGGAAGGGTCATTGCAAACGTAAAGCATGCAATTATCACAGAAAGTATAATATTTGAGATGAGTTTTTGCGATGTGGGATAGTGATTCAATGTTTTGGCGATGCGTCTATACATAATACTCTCCTCTCAATTTCATCAAATATAGAAAAGTATAAATGGTGATGAAACACCCTAAGATAAACATGGCAAAACCAAAGTAGATATAACTTAAAGGGATTGGAAGTTTTCGCGCAGGTAACCGCACGGCGATAAGTGTTTGAACGAGAAGAAGGATAGAAAATAACGTGCCACAATAAGTTAACACATAAAGGAATGAAACAAGCATGTGGGGTGTTTTTACAATTCCTAAGCAGACGTATGCGTAAAGCATATCGTGTGCCATCAATGCAAAGATCAATGCTAATGGCGCAAAAAGATAAACCGATTGAAGACGGGGCAAGTTCTCTTTTTTAGCGCATAGAACATGGCTAACAGCCCACAAGATTCCTACGACTGCTAGAGATGCGATGAGTGGGGAATCATAGAAGGGGTATCGTATATAGTCATAAAAACAATGATACGGATTAACGAGTGGCAATATCCCTGCAAACGTGACCAGCATGAGACAAGGAATTGTTAACCAAACTAGATTGGAAAGTTTGAGTTTCCATGAGGGGAATTTGATAAAGTTGAAAGGGTTTCGAAACATTTTTTTCCCGCCTTAGAGAAGGTTGTATTGTCGATCTAGAAACGTATTACAATTATAATATAGTAGAATGTGCTATGAAAATCAAGTGATATTTTAAATAATAGTTAATTATTACTTAATTATTTGAAAAAAACGTTGAAAAAGCTAATAAATGATGTATATTAAGTTAATTTAAGATTATTAAATTATACAGAAATAAAGGAATTATATGTTTACGCTTGGAATAAATATGGGGTCGTCGCATTTTAAAGCGGTGTTATGTCGGGATTCAGAGAGGGTGGATACGTTGATTCACCCTGTTTATGATGACTACGAAAAAGCGTTAATTGAATTTTTGAAGAAACACAATCCGCAAGGCGAAAAAATTGCTGTTCAAGGGACCGGGATGGCGGATGGATGGCGTTTGAATATTCCGCGTTTACCCGAATCGTATATGTTTGCTTATGCGCTTCAAAATCGCGAAGAGATGCCACAAGCGATTTTATCTTTAGGGGGAGAGACGTTGGCGTTGTTTTCGCTTTCGACGCAAGGGGATGTGTCGGGCTGTTTAACTGGCAGTAAGTGTGCGGTTGGGACGGGCGAATTTATGCGTCAACAACTTCAGCGTATGAACATGCTTTTAGATGATTTGAAAACCTTAGAGTTTGAAGAACTCAATCAATCCATATCGAGTCGATGCAGTGTTTTTATGAAAAGTGATTGTACGCACCGACTCAATAAGGGGGAATCGACACCCCGAGAAATTGCCATGTTGCTTTGTCGAATGATTGCCGAGCAGGCCTCTCATTTTATTCAACGATCGGGGATCAAGTCTGGCATTGTCTTAGTGACTGGTGGGCTTGCCCAAGTGCCGATTATTCGCACTTTTTTGCAGAGACTCAATCCCAATTTAACGTTTGAAATTCCTGAATATGCGATGGTTTTTGAGGCGTATGGAGCTTCGCAAATGGCGTTAAGCGAACAAAAAATATTTATTCCTGTAAATTATAGTGATCTATTTAAGAAAGATCAAGTGCTCACCTATCCGCAAAAAACGGCTTTATCTGAAGCGTTAAAGTTTTTAGATGTGCGGGAAGGGGCGTGTCAGCCCATTCGTGAAAATACAGACTATATTTTGGGTGTCGATGGCGGTTCAACCACCACTAAAGTGGCGTTGGTTGCCTTAGATAATGGGGATATTGTTGCTACGCATTACGATCGCACCTTAGGGGATCCTGTTGCGGCAATGAAACGTTGTCTTGTTGAACTTCAAAAACAACTCGGCAACCATGTTGTGCGTATTCCTTATTTGGCAACCACTGGTTCATCGCGCGAACTTCTTGGTGCGTTTGCTGATGCTTCGGGGGTCTATAACGAAATTGAAGCGCATGCTGCTGGGGCGGAGTTTTTCATTCCTGAGGCTGATACCATTATTGAGATTGGCGGACAAGATGCGAAGTTTATGCAACTCAACAATGGGGTGCCGGTTAACTATGTGATGAATGAGGCGTGTTCAGCTGGAACGGGTTCTTTTCTTGAAGAGGCTGCCGCTGGTGATTTAGGAATTGCGGATTGTCGCGACATCGCACCTGCTGCTTTAGCGGCAGAGTATGTGCTTGATTTTGGGGAACATTGTTCTGCGTTTATTAATACAGATATTCGTAAGGCGTTACGTCAAGGCGCATCGCGTGAAAGTGTGATTGCGGGGATGGTCTCTTCGGTGGTTCAAAATTATTTGAAACGTGTGTCGGGACAGCGTACGCTTGGACAGCATATTTTAGTTCAAGGCGGGGTTGCGAAAAACTTAGCAGTTCCTGCAGCGTTTGCGCAACGCATTCAACAAAAAATTACGGTGCCTCCATTTCCTGAACTCGCAGGAGCGATTGGGGTGGCGTTGTTATTGCGCCGAAAGATTAAGGCGGGTTTGATTTCGGCTTCGACGTTTGATTTGGATGAACTCCTTGCGCGTCATATTACGTTAGCGAGCACCTTTCGGTGTCAGTCTTGCGAAAACCAGTGTGAGATCAGACGCATGAAATGCGGAAATGAGAATTTTAATTTTGGCGGACGTTGCTCAAAATTTTCGCGTTCTAAAACAACGGATAAACAAGGACAAGGCATTGATTTTGTGCGTAAACGTAATGAAATCTTTTTTGTCACCCCTCAAACGGCCACTACGCCTCGCGGAAAGGTGGGCGTTCCCCGCGTCCTTTCGGCGTATGCGTTGTATCCATTTTATGCCCATTTTCTGACGGCATTAGGGTTCAAAGTCGTATCCCCAGAAAGGTGTCGTGAACGACACAATCATCGTCTTGAAAGCTCCTATTGTTTTCCAGTAGAGTTGGCGCACGCAGCTGTCGAAGAACTCATTCGGATGGATGTTGATTATATTTTTATGCCGTTATTACAAGATGTCTCTCAAATGGTTTATGAACAAAAAGGGTGTAGCTGTCCGCTCACCCTTGCTGCCCCCTTGTATTTGACTAAAGCGTTTGGAGAATATCCCAAATCGCGTTGGATTGAACCGCATTTGATTTTTTCGGATAGTATGGATGAACTGGTGGCTCAGTTCACCTCTTTTGCAACACAATTCTCTATTTCATCTGATGAATTACGTTCAGCCATTCGCGTGGCCTTAGATGCTCAAAAACAAGTAGAGACATCTCTCGCCACTTTAGGCGAAGAAGCGATTACTGCACTAGAGACAGGGGAGGGCGTTGTCCTTGCAGGCCATCCGTATAACGCGCTTTCGCCTGATGCAAATTTATCGATTCCTAAAAAACTGACCAGTCGGGGTTACCATGTGATTCCGTATGACATATTACCTGCGCATTTGTTAAATAATTATCAAGATGAGTTGTACTGGTTCCACTTTCAAAAAGCGCTCTCTTCGGCAGTATACGCGCGGAATCGCGATAATTTACATTTGTGTTGGATTACAAATTTTTCATGCGCGCCCGATTCTTTTACCCTCCATTATTTGCAACGTTTTTATGGAAATCGACCCTATTTAGTTTTAGAGCTCGATTCGCATAGTGCTGATGCAGGGGTGGATACACGCATTGAGGCGTTTTTGGATATTAAAACAGAGTATTTCTTCCAAAAAACAGAGACAAAAGCGCCAGCTGAACTCTTTTCAAAACGTTATTTTTCGCGTAAATCAGGCGATAAAGTTGCTATGGGAGCTCAACCTTTTAAGAAGTTGATGAATAACAAAGATGTAGAAATTTTGGTGACCAATCCTCAGGGAGAAGAGATTGATGTTTTTTGCAAACTCACGCGTGATGCGGGGTTAAACTTTGTTGCTCTTGAACAGTGTTGTTCGCAAGACTTAGATTTTGCAAAACCTTTTGTTTCTGGCAAAGAGTGTCTGCCTGCACAGTTGCTTTTAGGGGCATTGCTACGGTTTATCGCTTCTGAAAAATATAATCCTGAAAAACTCTATTTGATGTTTGTTCCTGATACTTGCGGACCGTGTCGAACAGGACAATATAAGAATTTTTATGCCAATATTTTGGATCAATTAAATCTTCCAAATGTTTATATTATGAATTTGCATAGTGATGAATCTTATGCCGATTTTGGTAAAATTTTTGGGGTAAAAGTCTTTGCGTATGTCGCGCTTTACGACTTCTTGCTTCAAGCAAAATACTCATTGCAACAAATCGCTTGCGATCCCATTTCGGCAGTGAAGATTCACGAAAAATTAATGAAATATTATTTCATAGAACCTGATATTTATAGTTTAAAAAGCTTGAAGAATGCTGTCAAAGGGTATGCAAATGAAATCGCTAAAGTGTCGGTACGTGAAATTTCAAATCCAGTGCGTGTAAACATTGTGGGGGAATTTTTTGTTCGCCTAGATGAGTTTTCAAGCAAAGAAATTATCGATTATTTAGCGCAAAACGGGGTTGATCGTATTTATGTTTCGAGCGCAACAGAATGGTTGGAATATATGGATACGTGGCGTCAATATATGGAAAAACAAAAAAGAGCACGTCTCTCCTTTTTCCAAAAACTTAACCCCAAAGTATGGCTCAATTATTTGCAGTTGAAAGTAGAATTGAAAATCAAACATTGTGTGGTTCATTCTATGCGTGCATGGATGAATCCCTGTCATCATTTGCTTGCACCTTGCGTTGATATTCATAAGGTGATGCACTATTCTGAAACACATTTTATGCCTCAAGATATCTCTTCCGAAATTAATGTTTCGGCGGGTGCGGCCGCCTATATGCTTGAAAATAAGTTGACAGATGGCGTCATTATTATTGCTCCATTTGCGTGTTTGATTGGTCGTTCGCTTGAAGGTATATTGAAACCTTGGGCGCGTGCGAAACATTATCCTGTGTTAGCGATAGAGACCGATGGAAATCCTCAACCACCCTCTTCAATCCGTTCATTGGATATCTTTATTCATCGCGCATCTAAATTTTCAAAAAAATAAAAAAAATTAATGACGGCAATAATTTTAAACATGGTGCGTTAATTGTTCAGAACGCGTTACTCTAACTCTCTCCTATTAAACAATTAGAAATGAAAAGGTTACATGATGAAAAAATTAATTTTAATTGCACTTCTCGGTTTGTCGATTCCAATGATGGCTCAACAAGGCGAACTCCCACCCCCTCCTGAAGGTCCAAATAATGGTCCTGCAATGCAAATGCCACCCCCACCTCCTGAAGGTCAGCCCAAAGGTGAACAGATGGAAAAAGGTTGTCGTGGTGGTAAACAACAGATGCAAAAGAATGCACGTCAACGTATGAACGCACCTCGTTCAGGTGGTGAGTGTGGCGAGCCAAATCAACAAGGTGGACGTCGTATGATGCGCCCTGAAGGTGGAAATATGCCAGGCCCATGCAAAATGGGAAATCCCAAAGCGATGCGTGAACTTGTTCAAAAAGCAAAAGCTGGTGATGCTGAAGCTGTTGCAACTTTAGAAAAAAATATTGCTGTTGAATTAGACAGTCATATTCAAATGATAGAAACTCGCATTGCAGCGCAAGAAAAGCGTTTGGTCGAAGAGAAAAAACGCGTTGAAGAGTTCAAGGCTAAAAAAGCAGAAAAAGCCAAAGAAATCAGTAAATCAATTTTAGAAGGCAAAGCACCCAATTGTGGTTGTGATGGCAAAAAAGAAGGCGATGCTCCTAAAGGCGCGCGTCGTGGCGGATGTTGTAAAAAAGATGCCCCTAAAGGTGCCACTCAACCCGCCAAAAAATAAGTTGAGATAACTTATTTATTCAATAGAACACCATCCTTGAGGAATCAGGGTGGTGTTTTTTTTGTCTTTAAATTCAAAGGTGTCGGTGATTTGCCCAATACATGTGAGTTTACGTTCAAAAGGCCATGCTGAAATAAGAGTCTCAACATGCTGGGGCGAAACGGTAAAAATAAGTTCATAATCTTCGCCATCATTGAGCGCTTCTTCAAGGGTTGCGTGGTCGCGTCTTGGAATAAGATGCGTCTCTAAGATTGCACCTTTTTGTGTGGGTGTACACATACGAATAAGATCCGTGAGGAGACCATCCGTGACATCCATCATCGCCGTCGCAAAATGATTTTTTGCAATAAATTCTCCTTCTGCAAGCGCTGGGGTAAAAAGGAGGTGGTGTTGGGTTGGAAAACTGCGACCAAACTCTCCCGTGACAAAAATAAAATCTCCCGACTGAATCGAATGTCGTGAGACGGCTTGATTTTCGGCGATAACTCCATTCAATGATAAGGTTGCGACAATACCTTGGGTTGGAAGTTTTGATATGTCGCCACCGCAAATGGGGAAATTCCATAATAAGGACTCTTCGGCAATGGCTTTATAAAACTCGGTAATCCATGATTCAGAAAGATTCTCTGGCAAAGACAATGCAAGCGTGAGGAGTCCAAATTCTAACCGACCGCCCATCGCTGCAATGTCACTAATATTACGACGCACCAGTTTTTTGGCAACATCTTTTGGGGAAGTCTCCATCGTAAAATGAGTTCCCAAAATCACTTGATCCACGGTTGCCAATCGTGCGAATCCGCAAGGAGATTGCGCTAAAAGTGCAGTATCATCTCCTGGACCCCAAATCACAGGATGTTGTTGATGGAGTTGCGGGAGAATTTTTTGGAAGAGAGCATCTTCTCTATTCATTTTTAGAGTTGAATACCGCGAGGTGCGAAAAGCTCTTTCATGAAATTGCGCACTTTTTCGGGCTTTGTTTGACACGCTAAATTCGCCGCATTTAAACATTCTCGTAAAGAAATCTTATTCAAGATATTACGGATTTGAACAATGTGTTTAGGCGACATCGAAAGTTCGTAGTAACCTAACCCCACAAGAATTGGCGCAACAATTGGTATTCCTGCCATCTCTCCACAAATTGAAATTGGAATATTGCTTTTTTTACATAAGTCTGATATCCATTTTAAAACCCCAAAGAATGTGGGATTTACAGGATCTGTTAAGTATGCTAACTCAGGGGTTCCGCGATCCGCCGCAAAGAGATATTGGACAAGATCATTCGTTCCCACTGAAATAAAATCAACTTCTTTTAATACGCGATTTAACTCAAAAAGTAATGAAGGCGTCTCAATCATAACACCCACTTCAACTTGTTGTCCGTAATTAATATTTTGTCTACGAAGTGTTTCTTTAACTTCTTCGATTTTAGCACGCACCGCTTTAATTTCATCCGTAGTTGAAACCATCGGAATCAAAATACGAATGCGTCCATGATATGAGGCACGCAAAATCGCACGAAGATGGGGTAATAAAATATCATCACGCTTTAATAAAAGGCGTATTCCACGAATGCCTAATGCAGGATTCTCTTCTTCTGCGAGTTTAAGACAAGGCACAGGTTTATCTGCGCCAATGTCTAAAAGACGAATCGTTAAGGGTTCATGTCCTACATTGCCCAAGAGTTTAACATAAATATTGTATTGATCTTGTTCTGAAGGTGGAATTTCACGCATCATAAACATAAACTCAGAACGATACAATCCGACCCCCATAGATTGGGACTCACGCAAATTCGCCATCTCATTTAATAATGAAATATTGGCACGTAAACCAATGGCATACCCATCTGTGAGTTGGGCAGGTAAGGGGGCAATTGGAATTTGTGTAGAATTAGCAAGTTGTCCAGGCAAGACTTGCTTAGAAAGCGCGTCTGCATATTTTTTGATCGTCTCTTCTTCGGGATTAATATAAACAATATTTTCACCACTAATCAAGAGAAGATTATCATTTTCTTTTACCGCTTCCATCAATCCTTTAGTCGCCATCATTGCAGGAATACCTAAAGATTTTGCAAGAATCGCAACGTGAGAAGTGCTTCCGCCGTATTCGCAAAGAATCCCACGAATGGTATCGATAGGAATTCGCATGAGTTCTGAGGGGAGGAGTTCTTCTGCCACAAGAATAATGTCGCGTTGTGTCAAAGACTGTTCGGGTTGATTTTCTTGGGGGGCAGTTTGTTGTAAACGTTGAGACACTTCAAGCAAACGATACAAAATATCTTTGAGATCGCTCAAACGTTCTCTGAAAATAGGATCATTAATGGCAAGAAATTTTTTCTCAAAAAAGAAATAAGTTTCTTTAATGGATGAAACTAATGTATAGTTTTCATTTTGGATATTATCGGTGATATGCTTAAGTAAAAGATTATCATCCAACATCAAAAGGTGAGTTGCGAAAATAGAAGCATCCACCTCTGTGAGTAAATTTAAGGCACTTTGTTCGAGATGTAGGATCTCTTTTTTGGTGTTATCGAGGGCTTTTTGAAGCAACGCTTCTTCCGCTGCAGGATCACTGGTTTTTTCGATTACAATGTTAGAGAAGTTGGCACTGGTTTTAATACGATAAGCTGTTCCTTGGGCAAAACCTGAACAGACGTTTGTTCCTTCTAAAGATGTAATGCGCTCTTGAATGATTGCACTTTCATCAACCTCAGTATCCAAGGTTTGCTTAAAGATTTCGGCATTCAAAATAAGGTTAGCAATTTGTGGTGCCAACGAACGTAGCATATCTACAATTTCATCGGAAAAGAGTTCGAATGCGCGAGATTGAACGACAAGTACCCCAAGGTTCTTTCCGCTCCAACTTAATGGAACCGCTAAATAACTATGAAATTGTTGCTCATCAAGTTTTTGACTCATCATGAACTTCGGATGATGCAAATGATTGGCCACATTTAAGGTTTGTTGAAGCTGAAAGGATTGTCCGATAAGACCTTGATCGGATGGATATTCAATTCGTTCTCCATTAGGAATCGATAAAGCGTGAGAAGCGATTAAAACGAGTTGATTGGTTTTGGTATCGAGTTGATACATGGTGCAATCATCCACTTTTAACTCTTCAGCGATTATTTCAACAATATTATGTGTAACTTGTGCAAATTCTGTAGAGGACGCCAAGGTTTCTGAGATACGACGAAGAAGGGTCCAGCTTTTATCTAACACCGTGGCTTCAACAGGAAGTGGCGGTGCTTTTCTTTGAAAATTGGGAGGGGCCATAATTTTTCCTAACGGGTTGGTATGTTATTATTACTATATTTAATATTTATAGTAAATATACATCCATAATCAAAAAATTCAACTCCGAATAAAATGATTTAAATTTTTTTTGTTAAAATTTTAAGAAATTTTCTGAAATTACCAACAATTTACTCTTATAATTTGTTATTAATATGAATTGAAATTTTATAAACAGTATGATATAATTTTGCATAATGGAGGATATTATGCAATCACTTG
>CAZIVM010000036.1:0-18483 GCA_964542845.1 uncultured Victivallales bacterium | reverse complement strand
CTTACATCGACACTTGAAAACAGAAAACGCAATGTTTGTTCGTTTGCCTTGTATGGATCAAAAAACGATGGCACTTTTTGTTGATCCTATCGACACCTTATGTGCTTATACTGTTGCTGAGCTTGAAGATGTTTTTATGCAAATTGAAAGATATCGCAAAGAAAATTACTATTTAGTGGGTTATATCGCTTACGAGTGCGCGCACTTACTTAATCCTAAAATGAAGGTGTTTTCTTTAGGGACAAATCCTTTAATATATTTTAATGTATATCACGCCCCCTTAGAGACATACAATCATATAGATGATGTTGCTCAAATGAGAGATTTGCAATTTGAAACCGAGTTTGATCCTCAAGCGTATATCAAAGCCATAGAACGGATTCAAAAAAACATCGTCGAAGGGAATATTTATCAAGCGAATATGACTTTACGCGCATCGTCTCCGTTTACGGGGGATGCTTCACGATTATTTTTAGATATAAATGCTTCGCATGAAGTGCCTTATCCCGCTTTTCTTAATCTGGGTTTTATGCAGGTTCTTTCCTTTTCGCCCGAACTCTATTTATTTGTAGAGGGTACACGTATACAAAGTGCGCCCATGAAAGGGACTTTTTCGCGTGGATTATGTGCAGAGAGTGATGCTCAACTGAAAAAACAGTTAAGCAAAGACGCCAAAAATTGTGCTGAAAATCTGATGATTACAGATATGGTTCGTAACGACTTAAGCATGATTGCACAAATAGGAAGTGTGCATGTTGATCCTTTGTTTGGAGTGGAGACCTATCCGACGGTTCATCAACTGGTGAGTCATGTTCACGCTCAACTCCATAACACCCCATCGTTTCAAGAACTTATGAAGTCGACTTTCCCTCCATCATCGATCACTGGCGCCCCGAAAATTCGCGCCATGGAGATTATTGCAGAAAATGAAATTTCACCCCGTGGGATTTATACGGGGGCGATTGGATGTATTGCGCCTAATCAACAAATGTTGTTTAATGTAGCGATTCGCACGATGGTTGCGCAGGATCAGCGTTTAACGTTAGGGATTGGGGGCGGAATTACGATTGATTCAGATGCACGCTTGGAATGGGAAGAGTGCTTGTTAAAGATGGCTTACACGCGTTATAAGTTACCAGAATTTGATGTATTTGAGACATTGAAGTGGACGCCTCAAGAAGGGTTTTGGTATGCGGAAGAACACCTATTGCGTGCCATCCAATCGCAAGATTATTTCGGCCGCCCTTTTCATCGCGAAAAAATCGTGCAAGAGATCGATTTATACGCGCAAACGCACTTAGATGCAATACGTTATCCTTTGGGGGCGACCGTAAAATGGGTGTTGAAAAAAAATGGTGATATTGAAATTTCACATACTCCGCCACGGGCTCCCGATTGGACATTGCATTCATTGAAAATCAAAATTTCAGAAATTCGCACAGATTTTAAAGATCGTTTTCTTTATCATAAAACAACGCATCGTCCGCTGTATCAAAAAGCGTTTATGGATTGTCAATCAATCGGTTACGACGAAGTGATTTTTTTTAACGAAAAAGGAGAATTGACCGAGGGGGCAATTTCAAATATTTTTGTTCGAAAGGGGGGACAATGGTTTACCCCTCCAGTGCACTGTGGACTTCTTCCTGGGATTTGGCGTGAAAAAATGATTACCCAACTCAACGCAAATGTTGAGGTTTTAACGATAGAGGATTTGCAAGTCGCGGATGAAGTCTGGATGGGGAACTCCGTTCGAGGTTGTGGAAAAGTGTCGCTTCCGCTGATCGATTCGTTTTAGCGACGAATGGAGGGGAGACATCCACAGTAAGTTTGATTATAAAATTGAAGTTCGCGCATCAACTGGGCGTTACGCTCTTGGCGTCCGCATTTTCGCCAATTAATATCCCATGCTGTTATTTTCTCGGTAAACGGCGCGACTGCTTTTTGTAGGGTTTGAGACGCCATTGCAGTCGATTTCCACCGTGAAAATCCCAAGACAGAACCGACCATATTAAAATCGTGTTTGAGCGCGAAATCAACGGTAAAGTTGAGTCGGAGTTGGAAACAATTTTCGCAACGTAAATCGCGTTCGGGGAGATGCGATAAATCTTTGTTTATTTCTTCCCATGCCTCTGGATGATAAGGTCCTTCAGCGAATTTAAGGTTAAAGTGTTGCGCAAGACGCTGCACTTCATCACGACGAATTTCGTATTCTTCAGGGGGTTGAATGTTTGGGTTATAAAAAAGAAGTGTTGCATCTAATTTCGCATTCGCGATCGCTTCGACTGCCGCGCACGCACAAGGGGCGCAACAAATAAGCATTAAGAGTTTGGGTTCTTGAATGTGAGATGGAATCGTTAAATCTTGGTGAGTAGTCATAAAATGCGAGAAAGGGGTTGAGGGGTTAGTCATCGTATTAATATAGCATTGAAGTGTTGAAAAAACGAATTTTTGTGAAAAAAAAGAATAAAAATTTGATTTTTAAATAAATTGTGATATATTAAAGAGTTAAAATTTAATAAACGATAACCCAAAAACCTTTTAAAAGTATAAAGGGGGTGAAAAGAAATGAACGATTCAACAGAAGTCAAAGTGAAAAAGGGCGAGCCAATTGATCGCGCGCTCCGTAAATTGAAAAAGAAATTAGATCGCGAAGGCACATTGAAAGAATTACGCAACCGTCGTAATTACGAAAAACCAAGCGAAAAGAAACGTCGTACCCGTCGTGGTGGAGGCCGCTAATCGCGAGCCTTTAGGCGAAATAGAGGCACCTTTCAAGCATTTACGCTGTAGGGTGCCTTTTGTTTTATAACCCCCGAAACTAATCTGGAGAAGATATGGAAGAAACCAAACGCAAAAAATTTGGGATATTTAAGGTGTTAGACCTTTATATCTTACGCGAATTTATGATTCCTTTTTCGATTTTATTAATTTCGTTTGTGGTGTTATTTATGTTGGGAGATATGTTTGAGCGATTAAATGTGTTTACCAATTCAAAAACGGCAAGTTTGTGGGATACTATTTGTTATTTTGGTTATAAAATCCCAGGGAATATCCGTTTTATTCTTCCGATTTCGTTACTGCTTGCGTGTATGTATAGTATGGCGAACTTGGGTAAAAATTCAGAGATTACCGCGATGCGTTCTTCGGGAATATCATTGATTCGATGCGGACTCTCAATTTATGTGGTTTCATTTGTGATTACGTTGGCAACGTTTGGGGTGAATGAAGGTTTTGTGCCTGAGTTTGAACGCAAAGCTGAAGCGATTCGTAATTATGCGGAGGATGGGCAACTCAATGCGGGGTATGGCTGGTTGATTTATCGTTCAACCGATCAGCGACGCACTTGGTTTTTTGATGCTTTTGATGAGGTGAACCCTGTTCAAAATTCACCTTTAATTATAAAATGTGATAATGGAGAAGGTCAGCTTCGGTGGGAGATTCGTGCAGATAGTGCGCGCTATGTTGAAGGGCGAGGTTGGGAGCTCTACTCTTGTGAACGCGTCCCTTTTATTGCGGCTACGAATCTTCCAGGACGTAAAGAAACTATCGATTCACTATTTCTCAATGCGATTGAAGTGCCTGAGCGTCACCAAGATATTGTGTTGTCAATTAAACCTGATGCCGAACTGCCTATGCTTGCCCTTAAGCGTCGTTTAGATCAAACGCCTAAAGAATCGGTTCGCTTGATTGCAAAATACGAAACGATTTTATATTTTCGATTTGCCTTTCCATTTTCATGTTTGATTGGTGTTTTATTGGGGATTCCTCTTGCGGGGCGTAGTATGCGTAATGGGATAATGCTCCCTATTGCTATTGCTGCAGCGATTGTGGTGATCTACTTAATGAGTGCTCAAATTTTTCAAGTTTTGGGTCAAAGTTTAATTATTCCGTCATACGTGGCAGGGCTTTTTCCTACGATATTTTTCTTGGGTTATGCCATTTGGCATGTGATTAAATCGGATTAAGGAATTTTATGCGAATTAACGAAAAGTTTTTTCAATATTTAACGTTGATACGATTGCCGAATTATTTAACGGTTCTTGCGGAACCATGGGTCGGTTATATGTTGTGTGGCGGGCAAGAGATATTACCGCTTGTTTTACTCCCATTTTGCGCGATGTTTACTTATGCGTTTGGGATTTGCTTGAATGATGTGGCTGACTATGCTGTCGATTTGCAAGAACGCCCAACGCGTCCTTTACCTTCAGGGGCTATTTCGCGACGTTCTGCAATTATTTTAGCCTCTGTTTGCGGTCTGATCTCGTTGATTCTCTCGGCGTGTTTGACATGGGATGCATTTGCCGTGAATGTGTTTTTACTTATTCTGTGCTTACTTTACAATTTTGTGTTAAAGCCTTTTGCATGGGTGGCGATGTTGACCATGACTTGTTGTCGATTAGGGGTGATTGTTTTGGGGGTTGCTGCGATGCCCGGAACGATTGCGTGTAATATGCTTCATGTGATGGTATTCCCGCTGATTGCGTGTTTCTTTTATATTCTTGGAATTTCTCGAATTGCGCGTGATGAAACGCAGTTTAGACCTAAATTTATTGGGCGCGTTATGGTTTTGATTGGAATGGTGATTCCGCTTTCGGCATTTGTTCACATGTCGCTTCATCCAAACTATACGATGGATTTTAATTCATTTACATTGATGGTGTTGGCGTTAACGATTCTTATTTTAGGATTTCGTCGTTATTTAGTGATGTCTGCAATTGTTGTTGATGTTTCGACGGTTCAAGCGCAAATAGGGTATTTAATTGGAATGATCACCTTTTTTCAAGCGGCTTGGATGACAATGTCTTCTTACGAATATAGTCTCTTTTTTGCCATTGGGACCGCGTTGCTTTATTTCCCTTTTGGATTTTTAGCGAAACGTTTTTCGCCGACTTAAGTTTCAATTTTCTTTTCTGGAAATTTGAAAACACTTTTTTTGATTGATTAGAGTGAACAATTTATGTTTTTTAGCGTCTAATTTATTAGAAAACAACTTTAATTAGGGAATAATTCTATTCTTTCTGCGTTTGCTTGATGTGAAATGCTTGTTTTTCTAATAAACGATGCTATATTATATATGTATATAATAGGCCTAAATCATAATCTTGTAAACTTCAAGGAAATGCCGTGGAACGATATATTGGAATAGTCATTCGCTCAGACAACTCTGTTGCAGGGGTTGCGCTTCAATATGCCAAGAATGAATGGCATGTGGAGTCTTCTATTCTCACATTGCCAGGGCGTTTGTGTTCTGCGGAAGATTTAGATCAAGTCCTTCAGTTTGATTCTGCTGATCGTATTATTATTGGGTGCGACTTCCCGTATAGCGTGATGGTGGAGATGAATGTCCCCCCTGAGTTGCCGAATGAAGAGGCCTTGGGAATGATTCGTTTTCAATTGGGCGCGGTTATCCCTTTGATGGAATCTGCAATGATTTGTCATGCACGCCGTATGGATCGAAAATTACCCATGGTTCAAGTGGCTGCCATTCAATCGGAAGATTGGGAGAATGTATTGGAACGTGTTCGTGAAGCGGGATTTGTTGCCGATTTAATTACATCACCATATTTAGGTTCAAACGAAGGGGTAGAAGGAAATTGTTTTTATTCACCTGAGTTCGATTCCGAATTTATGTTTGATGCTCACGGACAAATGTTATTGAGTTCAACTCAAAAACCGACTTATACGGAGCAGATGCAAACTTTAGTGACTGAGGCTCAAACAAAACGTAAAGGGAATGGCCGTGAGACGCTTTTGGTTCCCGCAATTCAGATGGCGATGTTGGCGAATCGTCCCATTACGATGTTGACAACAAGTGTTCAACAAACGCTTCCTGTGGATGTTCTACCGCGTCGTAATCTCTTTTTGAAACGTCTGACAAGTATGGTTGCGTTGGCTGCGATTGGGTTATTGATTGCATTGGGTTTGCGTTATTTTGATGTTTATCGTGAAAATGCTGAAATTCAAACGCGTCAAGATAATGAAATTGCAATGCGAATACAACAAGTCGATTCAGAGTTTAGAGATTTAATGCATGCTTGTACCAAAGCAGATGCCGCATTTAAAACCGTGGGAAAACCCAATCGCGTTTTTGAAATATTTTCACGTATTGGCTTATGTTTGCCCTTTGAGATTTACATTGATAATGCCAAAGTTTCGAACGATGGGGTGATTCAGTTGACACTTAAAGGGGAGGGCGATGTGAATGAACTTCAACAATCGCTGGCCACCCTTCCGAATGCTACCGTGATTGAGTTAAATACACAAACACAATCATCAGGGGGGCGTACTCACAATCTTAAACTTCAAATTAAGGAGTGAGCATGGCTACGCTATCAGAATCTATTAAAGAACTCAAATCAGATCCTAAAAAAATGGGCATGGTTGCCCTGCTTGCAGTGATTTTATCGTTAGCGCTTTATTTGAACTGGGAAAGCATTTCGCCTTTGATAGGAGTATCATCTATGGGCGGAGGTAACCGTAGCGCGAGTTTGGATGAGCTTCAGACGAAGATGCAACAACGTGATGTTGCGATTCAACGTTTTGTTCGTACAGTTCAGCCCCGATCGGGTCAGTTTTTTATTGTTCAATCGCGCAACACCAATGCGGTTGGAATTGAGATGCAAAATGCCGTGCGTGCGATTTGTGACAACGTAGGATATAAAATTTTGGCAGTTAATCCGCCGCGTTCTACCAAAGTTGATAATCAGATTGAGACCTTGGATATTCCTCTTTCAGGTTTAGATACATGGGAGAAAACACTCGATCTTTTATCGGCTGTTGAAATCTCTTTCCCTAATTTTTACTGGCAACAATTGACGCTTTCACGTAAAGGCAAAGATCAAAGTATTACTTTGACTGGGACTTTGCGAATTGTATTGGTTCGTGATCCCATTTTATCACGTGTTTTGATGCCTTCATTACGCGCCTCATTGGCGCATTTGAAATATGAACATCCCAATTATGAACCTGTCATTGATTTGCCCAAAGAAAAGTTAGTCACATCACCTAATGGAACAGATTCTATTCGTCAAACCTCAACGATTGCAAGTGAGATTGTGAATAAAGAAATTCGTGAAGAGGTGGGGGCGAAAGTGCAGCCTACATCCAAGATGAGGGAGCGTCGATAATGAAAAATAAAAAATTACTTTCAATTCTTTTGATCTCTTTTGTTGCGGTGATAATGTTGATGGGATGGCACAGCCAGTTTAACTACCATGTTACGCCACCGATTACGATTCCTCGTGTTCGCCCTTGTCCATTGGATTCAGCGTTTATTATTAGCACGCTTCCCGAAGGAATTTCCATTCGAGAACTCGCTGAGGATAATATTTTTTCAGAATTACGTACCCGTAAGCCCGAAGTGGTTTCTTCGGGGCCTCCTCCTGTTCCGCCACCAGAATATCTTGATATTAAGTTGCGTGGACTTTCAAAAATTGGTGGAAAATTGGGCGCATTATTAGAAGTGGGATCAGGGACAAAAGTGAATTCCCCATCGCCTGCGCGTCCCTCATCTCGTGGATCGTTTGGGGGGCGTTCTTCAAATGAAGCGACCCGTCGAAATGAATTATCGAACAAAGTTGTTACAAATGCAACTGGGTTTATTGCATCACGCTTGTATCGTCAAGGCGATCCTATTCCTGTGACTGCAACCGATTCGGCTTTATTAAAAGAGATTTCACCGAATGGCGAGAAAAAAATTGTGGTGATGTTTATGAACAAAGAATATGTCATTGATTTAAAATATGATTATGCACTTCTTCAATCTAAGATGGAGCTTGAAAAGAAATCTTCCGATGCAGAATTCGCCAAAAAAGTTAAAGCGACAGAATCAGCTTTGGCAGATATGAAAAAAACACCTGAAGAGCGTGAACAAGAAGAAAACATGCGTAAACATATTGAGCGTCGCCAACGTATTGATCAAGAGATGCGTGAACGTGCTCATGCTAATGCACAAAGAGATGAGCACGGGAGGCTGAAATAGAGCGAACCTCGGGGGTGCAAATATCATCTGAAAGTTCAAGTAGTCATAGTCGTGGGAATCGCGGTTTTAAAACACGAAATTAAATAAATAATATAGAAACATAAATAATCACGAAGGAGTCCTTAATGAAATCAACATCGTCTATTCCACAAAAAAAGTGGATGCAAAAACTGTTGCCTTTACTACTACTTTTTGTAGTTTTCATCTTTCAAATGTTTGTCGGATGTGCCGAGTTAACCAGCGCGCTTCAACACAAACCTGTTTCAGAGGACGATGTGGCTGACGTTGTGATTTTTTCAGACTCTTCTCAAAAAACTGTTCTTGCAACGGATATGAATGAGGATATGGTGCGCTTGCGTAACCGTTTTCAGCCTGCAAAAGGGATTGAATACATTACCCCTAAATTGGTGGGATCAGGGATCTATGGATCAACTAAAAAAGAGCCGTTTTATGCACAACTTGTTAAGGAATCAGATAGTGAAATCGATATTTCTTTAGATTTGGTGAATGGGGTAACGATTCCAGAATTGATTATGCAATTTGCCGATCCATCAATTCTTAACTTCCAATATTCGATTGACAAAGCAGTTGCGGGTTCAGTTTCAATTCAGCTGACTGCCCGTATGAAAAAATCGGAAGTATGGCGTTTATTAGAGCGTCTTTTATGGATGAACCAAGCTTATATTTCATATCAAGATGGGATTGTATGGATTCGTCCTTTAACCGAAATGACAACCGACCATAATGTGGGGTTAGCCGGTTCAGGTTCTTCCAATGTTTCTGTTCGTGTATTTCGTCTTAAAACCGTGGAAGCTAAAGGGGTGATTGAGAGTTTAAAACCCTTCTTGACAAAAGGCGGATTTATCACTGAAATTCAAGGACACAATGCCCTTTTGATTATTGATACAGATAATAATATTGAAAAATTAGAAGGGATTATTGCGACCGTTGACCAAGTGAGTGATACCGACTGGTATCGTGCATTATTCCCTGTTGAAAATGTACAACCCACGCGTTTAAATGTTGAACTCGAACATATTTTAACCATTTTAGGGTTCCCTGTTTCTGTAACCACTACTTCAACATCCTCTACGTCTTCGGGTTCCTCCAATCGTTCAGCCACAGGCGGAAATACTAAGTTTGGCGCAATTCGTATGGTTCCGATGAACCGTATTCAAGCCATTTTGGTGATGGCCGCCACTAAAGAAGCGATTGAAGAGGTCGCCCAATGGATTCGTCTTTTAGATGCGGCTGATCATGCGGGACAAGAACAAGTTTATATTTATGATGTTGTTAATGGCAAAGCTTCAAGTCTTGCAAGTAGCTTAGGTGCATTATTTGCGGTTGAAGTTTCAACGATTGATGCGGAACAAGTGACACTTTCACAAATGAGTTCGAGCAGTTCGAGTTCTTCATCAGGGGGAGGTTCTTCAGGAACAGCTCCAACGGTTCGTGGATCAACAGGGGCAACACGCGCAAATACGCAAAGTTCTGGATCTTCATCGACCCAAGCTGCACGACGCGCTGCGGAGCGAGACTTAGATGCAGGGTCTGCAAGTGTCTTTACCATTCCTTGTGTGTGTATGGCTGATGATGAATATAATCGTATGATTTTCCGCGCAACGCCTCAAGTCTATGCCATGATTAAGGCGGTTTTAGAGCGAATTGATACTGTTGCGCAACAAGTTCAACTTCAAGTCGTGGTTGCGGAGATTACATTAAGCGAAGGTGAGAACTTGGGGTCACAGTTTGATGTAAAAGCTGGGGCGGCTAATTTTAAGACGCAGTATCCTAATCTTTATAGCCCTGGAACCACCAAGACTGGAGATGATGGAACTGTCACTACCACCGGACCAACTTTCCCCGATGGATTCAGTTATTTATTGCAAAGCGATGATAATAATTTCTTTATCAATGCTTTGGCAACCAAAGGGCGTGTCGAAGTGCTTGCTAACCCAACAGTTGTTGTTCAAAGTCATAAAACAGCACGTGTCAATGTCGGTTCAGAAGAGCCATACTCTGAAGGATCTCAAACGGATGGTACGGGTTCATTCTCTACTGTGATGAACACCGAAATTAAATATCGTTCTATTGGGGTGATTTTGACCGTAACGCCACGTGTCACACGTGGGGGCTTGATTCAATTGATGTTTAAGCAAGAGGTTTCGCAAATTTCTAAATCAACAGTTGAGACAACGGCATCTGCGATGTCGCCTTCGTTCCCTATTCGTACGATTGAAACCGTGATGCAAATTCGTGACGGTGCGCGTCTTGTGGTGGGTGGATTAATTCAAACGAATAAGAGCGACAACGTGAGTTCCCTTCCTATTTTAGCCAATATCCCTGTGCTTAATTTCTTAGGTGGAAAAACTGAAAAATCAAATTATCGTACAGAGTTGGTGGTGATGGTCACGGCGCATATTGTGAATGAACAAACACCTTTAGAAGAGACTGTTCGTAGTTATGCGGATGCCATTGATATGTATCGTCGCGAAAAGAAAACCGTTGATCGTCGCAAATTTGAACAAACCAAACGTATTGAAATGCGTAAAGATGCCCCCTCCATTGTTGCTCCAGTTGCACAACCCACTGCATTAGATCCCAATACTCCTATCGACCGTGATATGCAAAAAGTCTCTTCCCTCGGATTTACAGAAGAGGATTTTGAAATGTTAAAAATAAATCGTCCTGATCGTTCGCAACGTGTGGAGGCGACCACTGTCGGAGGAAACGCTGTCTCGATTGATGTGATCAATACCCCTAAATAAGGATATATTCATGAGTAATGATGCCTACACATTGGCGGAATTAACCGCAGTCCCAACACAATCATATATAGATGAGATGGCACGAAATGTGCCTGAATATCTTGAAAAAGTTGAGGGGCGTTTACCTCGTGATGTAGATTTAGAACTCGTGATTCATGGCGAAGTGGCAGAGGCAGATTTACTGACCGTTTATAAAAAAGTATCTCAAATGCCTGAATTTGAGGAAGAGGAAGCACGCTCTATTGATCGTTTTCCGAATGTGTCGCCCGACTTTTTGCAAAGTAACGCTTGTATTCCTTGGAAATGGAGCGACGCTACTGTGAGCATGTTGGTCGCTGATCCTTATACGGCAGCACAAGTGGGATATATGTTTAAACGACTTTATAAACTCGAACCTGAGTTTTATTTGACTCGTCGTAGCTTGATTGATCGCTTGGTTCGTAAGATTTATTTTGAAGCAGAACACGCTGCTGGAATGGATGGAACATCTGAAGAATCGTTGATTAACATGGCTTCGGATGCGCGTATTGTGCGTCTTGTCAATGAGATGCTTTCTCGTTCGACAGAGTTGAACGCATCAGATATTCACATTGAGCCTGATGAACAAAATGTAACCATTCGTTTCCGTATTGATGGTATGTTGCGCCAGTTTATGGTGTTGCCCATGACTGAATATCCTGCGATTGCTTCGCGTATTAAATTGGTGGGGGGCTTGAATATTGCTGAATCTCGCTTGCCACAGGATGGTCGCGCGAACTTACAAATTGGTCGTACAGAAATGGATGTACGTATTTCAACCATTCCAATTGTTCATGGTGAATCGATTGTTATGCGTATTCTGCGTAAAGACCGAATTGAATTCGACTTGCGTAACTTGGGGATGGATGATGATATGTTGGAACGTTTTAACAAATTGGTTCAAATTCCGCATGGAATGATTTTGGTGGCGGGGCCTACAGGGTCAGGTAAAACCACATCGCTTTATTCTGTGATTACGGGTTTGAATCGCTCGGATAGAAAGATTATTACGGTTGAAGATCCTGTCGAGTATCGTTTTGCCGGACTCTCTCAAATGCAGGTGAACCATAAGGTGAATTTGACTTTTGCCAATGGATTGCGTAGTATTGTGCGTCAGGACCCCGATATTATTCTCGTGGGGGAAATTCGTGACCGCGAAACCGCCGAAATTGCTGTGAATGCTGCCTTGACGGGTCACTTAGTTTTGAGTACCATCCATACTAATGATGCACCAGGAGCTGTGAGCCGTATGTTGGATATGGGCGTGGAAAGTTTCTTGCTTTCGTCCGCTCTTTTTGGCGTGCTTTCACAACGTCTTGTGCGTAAAATTTGCCCAGCATGTAAAGGGGCAAAAATGGTGAGTGATCCGACAGCTGAGGGCGGGAAAAGTCCTTGCAAAGTGTGTCGTGGATCAGGGTATAAAGGACGTATGGGGATTTACGAATTGATGTTAGTGAATGATGAGATTCGTCAAGCGATTACTCAGCGTAAAGATAACAGTGAAATTTTCCAACTTGCCCAACGTTCAGGTATGATTCCCTTGATTGAGGATGGTTATAAAAAAGTGAAAAAGGGCTTAACGACGGCTGAAGAGGTCGCGCGTGCAGCGAATACTTTCAATTTTGAAGATAGTGCGCCAAAGGTAGCGATTACAGCTCCAACTCCCGATCAATCTCCCGAAACGATAAGTGAATAAGAAGAGGCTCTATTATGTCGATTATCCGCTACAAAGTTTCAGACCGTTCAGGAAAGATGAGTGAGGTTTCAATTGAAGCCGAAAATCCTCAAGAGGCGGTTTCTAAACTCAAACAACAAGGTTTAATGCCGATTACAATTTTGGGTTATGGCGGAAAAGTGACGCGTTCAAAAGGTCGCGGGCCTAAGTTTAACGCACTTGATTTTACAGGACGCCTTGCGCCATTGTTACGTTCGCATGTGCAATTAGCGCGTGCGTTAGCGATTATTGAAGAAGGTTATGCCGAAGGTGAAGGCAAATATGTGGTTGGACAAATCAAAAAAGGGCTTCACGAAGGTAAAAAGTTTTCACAGTTGATTAAAGATCAAGGCAATTATTTCCCCCCGATTTATTCAAATCTAATTTCATCGGGTGAGGAGTCGGGGCTTTTAACCGAAACCGTACATGAACTTTTGCGTTTTATGACACAGCGCAAAGAGTTGCGTGAATTTTTGATTAAAAACTCTATCTATCCTGTTTTGATTGTTACAGTTACTTTAGGGGTATCGCTCTTTTTGTTGTTTGTGATTATCCCTAAATTTGCCGATACGATTAGTAGTGCAGGGCGCGAACTCCCCGAAATGATTGGATTAATGTTAGGAATTGGGGATACGATTGCTTTCTTATGGTGGTTATGGGTAGGGATTGCATTGGGGGCTGCGTTTCTCGTGTTTAAAGTGAAAACGAGTGTGGAATGGAAAGCGCGTTGGGATCAATTTATGTTGACTGTTCCAGTGATTAAAAACTTTATTATTCGTTTGGAAAATGCGATGTTTTTCCGTACGCTCGGAATGTTAACGCAAAATCATATTCATTTATTGCCTGCGGTTCGTTCATCGATTGATGTGATTCAAAATAAAAAAATATCGTCTTCATTAGCGCATGTCCCTGAAGCCTTGAAAAAAGGGGAGAAGATCTCGGCAACGATTCATGAATCGCCTTATATTCCGTTTAACTCTATTCAATTGGTGCGTATTGGTGAAGAGTCTGGACATCTTTCGGATATGATTGTCTCCGTGGCAGAGATGTCTGAAACCGCGATGAAGGAGTCGATTGAAAAGGCATTGGCGTTGTTTGTGCCGTGTACGATTCTTGTCCTTGCGGTTGTTGTTGCCTTTGTGGTGATTTCAATCTTTATGGCGATTCTTCAATTTCAAAGTCAGTAAACCGTTTCAAGTATAAAATTCTCTTAAACCCTATAACCTTAAAACAAAGGAGTTCGTCATGAAAAAAATGAACAAAAAAATTAAACACTTCTCCTTGATGGAATTGGTGATTGTGATTGGAATTATGGCAGGTCTTGCTGCTTTGGCTGTCCCTGCATTCCAATCGTTCCAAGTGACCGCGAATATTAATGCGGCTAAAACCGAAATTGGTGTTCTTGCAACTGCCGTGAGCCAATACAATGTTGTGAATGGCCACTACCCTTCATCACTTTCAGAACTTGTTGCAACCTCAAATGGCGGACCTTTCCTCCAACAAAAAAGCGTACCCAAAGATCCTTGGGGTAACGATTATCAGTATCAATTAGACGATACCTATGGTTTCATCATTATCTCTTATGGTCCTGATAAACAACAAGGTGGCGATGGAAACAATGCGGATATTAGCAATATCAAATAAGCAAAAATTGGATTTCTATCATGATAAAGCGGTTCAAAACGAACCGCTTTTTTTATTTTAAACCAAATATTGTTTTATAAATTGAAAAAAATTAAACGCGTTTAGATGTGTATTTGATAATGACGCGTCGTGAGAGATAGGCAGTGATGAGTGTGTAAATGGCCAATACGATAATTGAACCGGGTAAAATGTGGTCGGGGGAGATTTTAAGATAAGATAAATTTGTGGCAATTCCGCACCCCAACGCTTCAAGTAAAACCATGGCTGCAACGGTTAAAGATGAACTAATCCCAGGAATCCATGGCATCACCGCCATTGTGTTTTTATTAACAATAGGTGCATTTAATCCCGCTGAAAGGTTAATGACACTCATTGCACCGAGGACCCACCATACGCTAGTGTCTAAGAGAAAGAACGCAACCAGTGCAATGACTCCACCCAAAAGCATAATCCATGCAGACGTAATATAAAGGGAGAGTTCAGCCACTTTGCGCTTGAGAAGCGAGATCGTGACGGTTCGGCCTACAATCATTGTGATGGCTGTAACCCCTTGCGCAATCCCGATTTGTGTAATAGAGAATCCTTTATCATGAAGATAAAAAGAAATGAGCGTAACATTAATCCCTAAAAAAATGAAAAAAAGCGCTGGCATTAACATGACAAATAAGTAGTCTTTAGAGGTAATCAGTCGATAATATTCTTTTGCAAAAAGTTTAATGTCAAGGGCGATGCGTTTAGACTGATGATGCGTCTCACGCGTCATAAATAGCACCATTCCCATGGCGATAATTCCACAAATCAGCAACATAATAAAGTTGGTTCTCCACCCAAAATGATTGGTGATAAATCCTCCAATGGCCGGCGCAAAAAGTGGAATCATTCCGAGAACAACCCCTAGCCAGCCGACAGCATCCATAAAAATGGAGTCGTCCATAAAATCGCGACACATCGCGCGGGACAAAACGGCCGTTCCTGCGCCCCCCATCCCTTGAAAAGCACGCCCTATAAATAACATCTCCGTGCAGTTGGCAAGCATGCAAATAATACTTCCAATAATAAACGCACTAAATGCCATAATTAACATCGGTTTTCTTCCCAATGCATCAGAGAGCGGTCCCATAAAAATACTGGCAATCGGAAAAGAAATCATCGAGGCCATTACGGTTGCCGCCACCGCCTCTTTACTAACTGCAAGTTCTTTGGCAATTTCAGGAAATGCAGGGATATAAAGCGAAAATGCCGCAAAAGGAATCGCCGCAAAGAAAATCATTTGCGCAACGAACCCTACCGGATAGTGATGACATTTTAATGACATAGTTTTTTAAAGAAAAGGAGACCTCTATTCGGTTCGAATAAAGATCTCCTATTGTGTTTTAATGATTATTTTTCGAGAAGGAATGCACGGTAACCTTTGAACGCCATGTAGGCATCCAATTTACTGCAAACTTCCCAAGGTGCGTGCATCGAGAAGAGTCCGACACCGCAATCGACAACATCCATGCCGTATTTCGCCATGTAGACTGCAATTGTTCCGCCACCACCTTCATCCACTTTACCTAATTCACCTGTTTGCCAGATCACGTTCGCATCATTGAAAACTTTGCGTACGCGTGCCATGAACTTAGCAGATGCATCATTGGTGCCACCTTTTCCGCCTGAACCTAAGTATTTAGAAACGACAAGCCCTGCATTTACAAAAGGCATGTTGTTGGGGGAGCTGACACTGGGGTAGTTGGGGTCGTGAAGCGCTGAGACATCCGCAGAAAGCATTGCTGAAGATTCTAAGCAATCACGAAGAATTAAATCAGAATATTTGCTTGCATATTGGAGTCCGCATAAACGCGCCATGGTATTTTCAAAGAAATGCGATTGCATTCCTGTAGGACCATTGGAGCCTGTCTCTTCTTTATCGCAAAGGAGAATAACGGATGTAAATGTTGGGTTAGGAGCATTGAGCAACGCTTCTAAACCTGCGTAAGCACATACGCGGTCGTCATGACCAAATGCCATAATCAAACTACGGTCGAAACCAACTTCGCGTGCTATTCCTGCAGGAACCAATGAAAGTTCTGCAGAAACAAAATCTTCTTCATCCATATCATATTTATCTTTGAGGAAGTTGAGAATGTTTTGTTTGACTTTATTCGCAGCATCTTTGTCATCCGCAGGAATCGTACCGCAAAGCGCGTTAAGTCCTTCTCCTGTGATCACATCGCTGATCGATTTTCCAGCCATGCTACGGGAAAGGTGAGGGAGTAAGTCCGTGATAATAAAGACAGGATCTTTGGGGTCATCACCAATGGCAATATCAATCACTTTACCATTAGGTTTGATCACTTTGCCGTAGAGGGCGAGGGGAAGAGATACCCAGTGATATTTTTTGATACCCCCGTAGTAGTGTGTATCCATCAAGCAAATTTTGGAATCTTCGTAAATAGGGACAGGTTTGAGGTGGAGATGTGGCACATCGGTGTGTCCGCCCACAAGACGAAGCCCTTTGCGCATTTCGGTTTTGCCGATACGTGCCGCTAAGAGTGTTTTGCCATGTTGTGAAGCATAAACAATGGTGTTGGGCTTGAGCGATTTTCCTGCTTTGAGCGCATCTTCAATAGCGATTGCACCCGCTTTTTTCAACATCACAACAGCATCATCGTGTGCCATACGCTCTGTTTTTGAAAATGAGATGTGACGCATATAACGTTGTGCATAAGATTCAATCTCTTTTTTCTCGGTGTCGGTGATTTTTAACCATGCGTTTTCGCGTTCGAACGGAACAGATTTAGCGATTTCTTTTTTCGCTTTGACAGTAGGTTTTTTAGCCATTTCTGACTCCTTTAATGTTTAAGTTTTGAAGGAATAATTAACGAATATATGGATTATGTTTTTTTTCATTGCCAACATTTGTTGAAGGTCCATGCCCGCACAATACTTTGGTGTCTTCAGGAAGAACCATGAGTTTGTTGACGATTGAGTTGATGAGTTGAACCCCATTTCCGCCGGGGAGATCCGAACGACCAATTCCCATATAGAAAAGTGTATCGCCAGTTATCAAAAGTTTATCCTCTGGAAAATAGAAACAACTTCCCCCTAAAGTGTGCCCAGGTGTATGAATCACTTGGAAAGGTAAATCGTTTGGAAACGGATGGGGTTGTGGAAGATTTTGTGCGGCCGAAATAAAGGGGGGATACGCATTTTCTGGGCTCATATACATTTCGTGATCTTCTTCGTTAAGATAGACCTCTGCCTGAAGGGCTTTACTCACTTCCCCTACGGCACGAATATGGTCAAAATGCGCATGCGTGAGTAGGATTTTATAAACAGTTTCTTTAGAAAGATTTAATTGTTGAACAGCGGAGATGATTTTGGGCGCATCGTCACCAGGATCAACAATATAACATGCATGGTTAGCCACATCTGCGATGATATGACAATTTTCTTCGAGCATTCCAACGGGTAATGTCTCTATGATGAGTGGCATAAAGGCTCCTTATATATTGTATTATGAATTAAATATATTTAAATATACACCGCGATTGATAAATATCAATGATAAATTTCATTATTCAATCAAAAAAAATGAAAAAAAAGAGTCATTCTAAAATAAACACTTGAAAAGGAAAGAATTTGATATTATATTAACGCAAAGTTAAATAATCAAATAGGAGTATATAATGACACACAAAATTTTAATTCTTGAAGGAAGTCCTCGTAATGCCAGCAATACGCGTCAACTTCTCGCCCTCATGGAGAAATCACTTTTAGATGCAGGGCACGATGTTCGCTCGGTTGAGGTCGCGAAATTCAATGTTAAACATTTTGGGTGCATTGCTTGTGAGGGGTGCAAGCGTAATAATAACCTTAAATGCGTATTGAAAGACGAAATTGCAGAGTGTATCGATATTATTCCTCAATATGATATCGTGTTATTTGCATCTCCGATCTATTTTTTCGGAATGACCGCACAACTCAAAGCGGTTTTTGATCGTTTTTATGCGTTGTTAAAACAAGACTATTCTACGCCTATGTCACAACAAAAATTTGCATTGTTTTGTACAGGCGGCGGATCTTTAGAAGAGAGTGGTTTTCGTGCGATTGAACACCAATTAAAATCGTTTACACAATTTTTGTCATTACCTGAACCTTTAACTTATTTTGTAGAGTGTCCGAACAATCAACTTCCTGATTTGTATACTTTAGAACCTGATGTTCAACAATTTGCACAGAAGTTATCTCAATTATAATCATGTCTTGTTCCAACTATTTATCATCTCATTCAATGGGGTATCGCCCCGAACAGTGGCACAAGTTGGTGCCTACTTGAAGTCATATTTAAAAATTACCGTAGGTTATTTAAAATA
>CAZIVM010000035.1:0-18817 GCA_964542845.1 uncultured Victivallales bacterium | reverse complement strand
AGAACGACAACGTGATCTTAAAACGTGGATTCCAAATTGGAAAAGATGAAAAAGTTATCATTTGTGAAGACGTTGTTACCCGTGGTGGTCGCGTTCAACAAACCATCGATTTAGTGCGTAGTTTAGGTGGAAATCCTGTTGCAGCGGTTTCAATCGTTGATCGTTCAGGTGGCAAAGCGCAATTCGGCATTCCATTCTTCTCTTTGCTCCAATTGGATCTTCCTACTTACGAGCCCGAAGCATGCCCTATGTGTCAAGAAGGCAAAGCGATTGAGCGCCCTGGCTCAAAAATGTAATTCTTTTACAGCGTAAAAATTCAACCTTCATAAGGAAACTTATGAAGGTTTTTTCTTTTTAAATTTTACAATCAAATTATAATCTTTGCAACAATTTTTGCAGGACCCACTAAATAAGGAATGTCCGATTCAAACATAATGGTAAGCAAGTCATTTCCCACGGTATATACCTTAAAACAAGTTTGCTCAGGCGCAAGATAACGTCCATAAAGCGCAACCGCAGTCGCTCCTGTTCCGCAAGCCAAAGTTTCCGCTTCAACACCCCGTTCAAATGTTCGCATACGATACGCTTCTTCGTGCGCATCCCACGCAATCCAATCGATATTCGCCCCCCCAACAAATGCTGGATAATGTCTGTAAAACAGCGACGCCTCATTAATATCCAAATAAGAGAGCAATGCACAATCACACAACGGTACCACACAATGCGGAACGCCTGTATTGCAATAAAAAACTTCATTCCCTTCAATAACATAAGAGGTCATCGGTTGCACCACTTGCATTTGAATTTTTACATTGAGTTCATCCATCACTTCGGCCGTTAAAACGCCCACATCGGTACGAATCTTCATCAAGCGTGGCGCATTCATATATTCCGATGCATAACGCGCCACACAGCGAAGTCCGTTTCCGCACATGTCTGCGCGCGAACCATCACAATTATAAAACTGCATCACGATATCTGCATTTTCATCATCCGCATGCGAAAGAAAAATCATGCCGTCTGCCCCTATCCCTCGTTTACGATGACAAAGTTGCTGAAGCCAAGCCGTGTCTATGGGGGTTGAAATCTCCCACTGCATGATTAAAAAATCGTTACCCGCGCCTTCCATTTTACATAAATGAGGGGTCATAAATCACCTTATTTTCGTTGTGAACGCGCACAAATGGCATTACAGCGCGGACACCGTGTTACAATATCATTTGCGCGCATCATGAATGTAAGTTGACACGCCCGACATGTACAGGGTAGCTGACGCGATAAGTGCCAGTCGTACTCTCTTTGACGGCGAAACTCACGGAACCATAAATACCCAATCACTCCAAGAAAAAAGATGAGTAACCACGCCAAAAAATGATAAATTTGAACTGTAATCATCGTGTCCCCTCTTCTTTCATCTTTGTATCATTCCAATACACTTTCACCATTTGATTGTGTTGAATTCCTAAAGCCTTAAAAGTTTCATAATGCGAAAAGTGTTTAACAGCCAATTGATCTAACACTTGATGTCCGCAGGATTGATCTAAACGAATGGTTGGTAAAAATTCAGAGGATGTAGCTGGCATCAAAAAAAGAGTTGTAGGCGCATGAGCATGACTCAACATTTTTTTGATCTCAGGCGGTAACTGTATTTGCCATGCCGAGCGCACGCCATTGATTTCAAATTGCGGATAAGGAAGTGTTTTTATATTATCTAAAAAAGGTTGAGGCGACTCCAGAGCCCAAAGTGCCATCGCAGAAACTGGTGGCGGACGGAAATAGGGATTCACCGAAGGGAGTTTTTCCATCGGCATTGAATCGATAGTATAGCGCGTATAAGGTAATGACATTGCATTCAAGTCGGGCATCGCAATTGCCAGACGATCATATCCAATCTCTGCATTCGGAAGAGCAAAAATATTCGCCCCCACATAACGTTCATCATAAGGCTCAAAATGATCAGGCATTGAGACAATATAAGCGGTGATATTACGCGCATTTTTAATGGTTAATGGGCGCGGTGTAATCTGAAAAACAACAAACAAAGTCAAGCAAAAAAAGCACACAATCCCCAACGCCGTAAATCGAATTTTTGAAAGCGATGTTACAGTATGATCTTTTGAATTTTGAAATAACAAATGGGGATTACTCTTTGGCATTGTTAGATTCGGGTGAAGTTTCAATCGGTTTCTTTTCGGTGTTGGAAGTGGATAAAATCGTGGTCATTTCATAAGTACTTGCCAACGAAATAATCTCAAGCACTTTCTCAAAATCTGTTTTGGCATCAGCACGCAAAATTACACTCGCTACATTTTGATTACGTAAGGTTTGAAAATTACGTTTCAACCCCTCTATATTAATCGGATGATCGTTAAAATAAAGTGAACCATCCTCTTGCATTGAAACAACAAATTTACCAACACCCCAAGTTGAACGGTGTTCGGTTTGTGGGACTTGCACGCTAATGCCCCACACTTGGATAAATGAACTCGACAAAATAAAGAATATCAGCAACAAAAATAATACGTCAATCAACGGGGTTAACTCAATCGCCCCACTAATAGGCTTGAGTCGCGTTTTGATTTTAATGTTAGATTCAGGAAACATTCTTACTCGCCACTGTTTTTACGTTTATTGTTGAAAAATGCCAAAATTTCAGTGGCCGACTTCTCCATATCAAACACAATGGCGTCAATACGTGAGAGTAAGTAGTGATAACCTAAGTAGGAAGGAATCGCAACCACTAAACCTGCCGCCGTAGTAATCAACGCCATCCCAATCGAAGACGCTAAGTCTGATGCAACAAGTCCGCCGCCTTTCATGGTCACTTCTTCAAAAGCAGCCATCATCCCAAGAACGGTCCCAAGCAAACCCATCAAAGGCGCCACATAAGTGATCGAAGAAAGTAGACGCATAAATTTTTCGAGACGTGGAATTTCCGTCATCGCCGTACTCTCAATCGCCTTTTGAATTTCGTCAATCGAATCCCCATTTTCGTAAGCTTGCATCCCACGCGTCAACATCCGAGAAACAGGGCCTGGATTTGCATTACAAAGTGTATTGGCCTCAACATATCCATCACGTTGAAGCACATTGGTTAAACCTTTCATCAACTCTCCAGTATTAATTTGTTCGCGATGAAAGTAGAACCATTTTTCAAGAAAGATAAAAAAGGCAATCACCCCAAGAACCACAATAGCATACATGATGGGGCCACCTGAGTGAATGGTTTCTAAAAGATTTTGCGTAGGCATGCGAAAACTCCTTATAGTGTATCAAAATTAAATGTGAAATAGGCAAGAAATCGCTTAAAAACCTGATGAGGTCAAATTAGAGATTCCATATATATTAATATACTCTCTCATCATTAAATAATCAACATTAATCAAAACTTTCTAACGTTTTTCTTCGCATTTTCCCTTGAACGCTTAAAGATATTTTGAATTAAGGTGTGAATCCGAACCGAATCTCGATGCGGATAAGTTGTTGAATCCTGAAAAAACTGAGGGATGAGTCTAAGGCGTCCATCACGCCCTAAAGCGGTATAATTATCAAAAGCGATGCGTTGTGTATCTTGTTTCCAATATTTAAGATAGTAAGCTTGTTGTGATTTTGTCATTTTAACTTCTTGGCATGCCGCAATGAATGAATCTCGCGATAAATCAATCGTCCACACCTGATTATTGTAAGGAAAGAACTGCAACATATCGCGTGTTGTCATGCTCAACTGCGTATCGGGAAGAATTTGACGATGCACAAACGCAACATTTGCAACGTTGAGTTGACGACAGAGTGATTTTTCTAAATAACGATTTAAGCAACCTGTATCCAAGGAGAATTGGACTTCATCTAAAAACACATTTTTTGAATTAAATTCCACTTCATAATCTCCCCAATAAGGCGTGGAATCTGAATCAAACTGTTGAAATGTAATCAAAGGGGGTGCATTCAATCGTCGTTGACTTCGCAAGAGATCGCTTACACGCATATAACTCAGTCCAGCAGAATGACTTGCAGGTTGTATGGCATAACCGCTACGTTGAACACGCTGAGGCGAAAGTTTTTGGTGTGAATGACCTAATAAAAATAGGTTAACTTCAGGATAACGCTTCGCAATCTCATCTAACGAAGGATGATAGCCATAACGCCCTTGATGAAGTCCGAGAACAATAAAATCGACCTTTTCCGCATGAAATTTTTGAAAAACAGAATCTAAACAACGTTCAAGCGAGGTATCGACAACAATATCCAATTCACAATTCGATGACGATCGACTCCATCCCGTAATCCCCAGTTTATACCCCTCAAAGTCATATATAACATACGGCTTAATGCGTTCATTTAAATGACACATGTTTGCAGAAACAATATGCTTAAACTGAATTGAGTCTAAAAGCTCCCAAGGGTTTGTTCCATGTACATCAAAATCATGATTCCCAGGAATAAACACATCTCCTTTTCCGAGTGGAACCATTTTGGCCATAAACGCACCGCCAAAAACATCGGCGTCGCCTTCCGATGGACCAAACAATAAATCACCCGTATCTATCCATAGCGTGGGAAGAGTGTCTGAAGATTTCAATCGCAAAATAGAATGGAGTAAATGAGCAAACGTTGAAGGATGTTTGCGTATTTCAAAATCAGCATGAGCATCCGTCGTGTGAATAATGGCAAAATATTCTGTCAATAAAGGTTTTGACGAAAAGATATAAAACGATGTCCCGACAAAACCTAAACACAAACAAATACAGATTAAAAGCTTAAATTTTTTCATCACCAAAACATCCTTGAGAAACGGCAATTTGCGCCTTTTTATTGTCTAACATACGCTGTTCATCATAATAAACTTCTTCCAAAAATAACCCTTGCGGGGGAGCGGTTTTGACTTGATGCGTGCGGGCAGGAGCTTGTAAAAAAGTGTGCATCATCTCAGGAGCGTATCGCCCCGTTCCAACATCGCACAACACTCCCACAATTGAACGGACCATTTTATACATAAAACCATCCCCCGTCATGCGTACAACCCATAAATCTCCATGCGAAGTTAGAGAAGTATGAAATATTGTGCGTCGTGTATCGGCCATTTCAATGGAACCTCGACACGATAAGCCAACAAAATCGTGTTTCCCCTCAATCATTTTTAATGCCGTTTGCATCGCATCATAGTTCGTGAGCTGATACACCGATAATGCATAACGTTGTAACCAAGGCAATAAAGGCTTATCAGTTAAAATATATTGATAGGTTTTACCCACCGCAGAAAAACGCGCATGAAACTCATCATCAACCACTTGCGCACTGCGCACTCGGATATCAAAAGGCAACATTTTTTGAAGCGCACGCACCACACCATCACAAGGAATATCATGGGGAGCATCATAATGAACGGCCATTCCAATTGCATGCACGCCCGTATCGGTACGACTCGATCCATGTACCCTTATTGGCGCATGATAGAGGGTCGATAATTGAGCTTCTAGCACCGCTTGTATTGTCAAATCATGAGGCTGAAGTTGCCAACCCGCATAACCACTCCCATCAAACGCAATTCGCAGTAATATGCGACTCATTATTTTTTCTTACGTTTTTTCTTGGGTGGAGTGAAGTTTGAACCTGCACGTGGAAGACGATATCCACCCATTCCGCCCATGCCCATGCCACCCATTCCCATGGGGGGCATCCCGCCATCAGCAGACGGCATTGATGGCATTCCGCCACCGCCCATGGCGCCCATAAGTTGACGCATCATGCCATTGCCCTTCATCATTTTACGCATTTGTTCAAATTGTTTGACGAATTGACCAATATCTTCAAGGTTAACCCCTGCCCCTTTGGCAATACGTTTACGTCGTGAAAAATCGATACTATCTGGATGTTCACGTTCAAATGGGGTCATTGATAAAATCATCGCTTCGATTCGTGTGAATTTTTTAGGATCAATCTGAACGTTTTTAAGTAATTGATTTCCACCAGGAAGCATCTTTAAAATCGATTCAAAACCACCCATTTTTTGAAGTTGTTTAAGCTGGGAAAGGAAGTCATTAAAATCAAAACTATTTTTACGCAACTTTTGTTGCATTTTTTCCATTTCAGCAATATCAGTTTCTTCCATGGTTTTTTCGACCAAGGAAACAATGTCACCCATCCCTAAAATACGCGATGCCATACGATCGGGATAGAACATCTCAAGTTCTTCGATTTTTTCCCCTACCCCAACAAATTTAATCGGACAGCTTGTAACTTGACGAATCGAAAGGGCAGCACCACCACGCGCATCACCATCCAATTTTGTTAACACGACACCAGTGATTTCTAAGGCGTCATGAAAATGTTTGGCAACCGAAACGGCCTCTTGACCTAAGGCAGCATCAGCGACCAACAAAATATCGTCGGGTTGTGCAACCTCCTTAACACGAACAAGTTCTTGAACCATTTCATGATCAAGTTGAAAACGTCCTGCCGTATCAATGATTACAATTTCGATCCCATCATGAATCGCACGCGCAATTGCATTTTTGGCAATCTGTGCCACATCTTTACTTTCAGGCTCTGCATAAACGGGAAGTTTCAACGAATCGCCTAAAACTTGTAACTGTGTAATCGCGGCTGGACGATAAATATCACCAGCAACTAACATCACACGCTTAGTCGTTGTTTTACGAATATAAGCCGCAATTTTTGCAGTAGAAGTGGTTTTACCTGAACCATGCAAACCCACCATCATAATGACAGATGGATGTTTTTTACCAATGTTTAATGGTACCGCAGAAGTCCCCATCAATGCGGTAAGCTTATCGCTCACAATTTTGATAATTTGTTGGGCAGGGGTCACAGATTTATGAACTTTTTGACCAATACATTCCGACTTCACATCGTTGATAAACTTTTTAGTTATTTCGTAGCTAACATCGGCTTCTAACAACGCAGCGCGCACTTCTTCCATCGCATCAGCAATATTCGTTTCGCTTAAATGACTTTGACCGGTTAACGACTTGAATGCCGCTTGCAATTTATCAGAAAGATTATCAAACATATTCTACTTTTTCCTTAGGGTTAATTTTCGTTTTTTTGTTATATTAATATAACACAATTTCGAGCATAAACAAGTTTTTTTTATAAATATCAACTTATTTTTCAACACTTGTTTAAGCGAACATAAGGATCATCCACAGCTTTTTCATAAAACTGCATCAGTTTTTCGGTTGCATCCTCAATTTGCCACCCTTTTGCAATCATCGTATCAAGCGTACCCTTACGCTCATAATTTTCTGTCAATTCTTCAATTTTTCGACACCATATTTCTGGTGAATCTTTGAGTTCGCATAACCCCACAATTTCAGATATAACACGCGTCTCTTCGGGAAGATGTTTTGCCATCACAATAGGAAGCCCTGAAGATTGAGCTTCGACTGCAACAAGGGGGAGTCCTTCAATAATTGAAGGGAAAACAAAAACATCAAAGGCCTGATAAAGCGCATCGACATCTTTTCGGTCAATCAAAAATTGAACATCTGCATCGAGGCCTAACGATTGCGCATAATCTCTTAATTTTTGTTCATCTTTTCCTTTGCCTACTAAGATTAAAGAACTTTGTGGATGTTTGTCATGAAACGCTTTAAATATATCAAGAATAAACATTTGATTTTTTTGTTCGGAAAAACGCCCAACATGCCCTAAAACAAATTTATTTTCAACATCTAACTTTTTTCGGTAGTCTTCACGAACACTTGAGTTATATGTAAATCGTTTACAATCAATTGCATTAGGTAAAATATCGCTACGATGAGACTCAACCAGCTTGCGCCCATATCGACTCATATTCGCCCATCGCGAACATCCCCAAAAATGAGTGGCGGGATATTGACCTTGCCACCACAACATAAACTCGCGTTTCCGCAAAGTTTTTTCATTTTTTACACAATTATGAGAATGAATAATACGACATTCAATCCCTGCATCACGGGCAGTACGCATTGCAAATCGAAACTCTTTAGTCAAATGACAATGCACCACATTATATTTTTCACGTTGGATAAGTTGTTCCATTTGAGATTGCGCTTTATCCATCCCAAACCAACGACGAATAAATCGCGGTAAAAACATCGGTAAAAGGGTCGATTCCAACGCACTGGGTTTACGTTGTACATAAATATTTCCACCTCGTGCTAAAATCTCTTGGAAACGTGGATCTTCTTTCAACGTATTATCCGACCACTTTGAAGAAGCAAGAAGTAAAAAATCCATTTGGACACGTTGAGGATCAAGATGTTTAGCATAGTTCAAAACAACTTGGGTAACCCCATCCGATTCAAAGGGGTACATCACTTGTAATACTTTTGAGTTTGGCATAGCTCTTCCTTAAATAAAAAAGTCCGTGAACCTAACAGTTCACGGACAATATCATTGGATAACAACTTAGTCGAAAATTGGAACCCCTGCATAAGGCGGATTCACTGAATTTTCAGGACGTCCATTAGGCTTAACAATCTCTGGTGTTACAAAAATCAAGAGATTTGTTTTCGCTGCATTTTCACCTTCTGTACGGAAGAAACGTCCGACCAATGGGATATCACCCAAAATTGGAATTTTATCGCGCATGGTATATGTTTTATCTTTAAGTGCGCCACCCATGACAACAGTTGCACCAGAACGCACGAGTACTTTTGTTGCAACGTCACGACGTTCAATGCTTGGCATTTGAATTGTTTGAAGTTCTGTTTCTTCATCAACAAGACCATCATTATTTAAGTCTAACGCATAAGAGTATTCTAACCATCCTGCAAATGCAAGTACTTGAGGTTTCATATCCAAGTAAACATTTTCACCACGAACGTTAGGTGTTACGGTTAAATTAATACCAATGGGTGTTTTTTCACGGAACTCTGGTGTAGAACCAATAATACCAACAGGGATACGGTTAGCATTGTCGCCACCATTATTATTATTATTATTCATGGCATTGACCTGTGGTTTACTCCAGTCAACAGGATAATAAATATCTGTCACCATTGAAATGGTTGCTTCTTCATTGTCGCGTGTGGTGATGCGAGGACATGCCAATACATCAGAACTTTGAGCTTGACTTAATGCACGAATCGCTAAATCAATATCAACGCCTTTGGTCCAGTTATTTCCCCAGTTATTTGGAACGGAAGGATCCGTTGCGCTACCTGTACGACGATCGGCAGTATAACGCCACCAGAATGCTTTATCGTAAACCGTAGTCAAACCTGGAGAATTACCATAACGTGTTCCAATTCCATTTTGACCGATACTGCGCAATGCATTTGCAACAGGTTGAGTCGTGTTATTAGGGGAGATGGGATTAATAGCATTATCGCCAGTTGTCCCTGATGTTGAAGGGAAATTGAACTCATTTGATTGAGAAACACTCGTTCCAAAACGGAATGGGATAGAGTGAATATTTGCACCTTCAGGCGGAATACGCGTCAACATCCAATCAAATCCTAATTCATTCAAGTCCTGTTGAGCAACTTCAACGAATCGTACATCAATACTAACTTGTTTGGTTCCAGTATTCAAGTTATCAATAAATTCACCAAGTTCGCGAATAATCGATGTTGTATTAGTGGCATGCAACACTTTGGTTGCGCCATCATAAACAGCCGCAGTTTGAGCTGATTTGAAGTCGTAACCCATGCTCGTAAAGTATTCTTTCAATTCTCTTGAATTTTCAGGGAAATCGCTTTCTACAATCCATGATTTGCTCACCAAGTTATCAACACTCATGTTATCTGAAAAGATTAAAATAGCTGATTGATCAACACGGAAGCTCAATTTTACATCTGCACGCTCTGCTGATTCGCAAATTACCTTAAGCGCTTCGCGTAAGGATACTTTATCTGGAATAGTTGTATTAATACGATAAAATTCATCAGCTGCAGCTAAATCAAATACAGGTTCTGCTTCATCAGAAGGCGCCGCAACTTTGAGAACAATATTAACCCCTTCTTGTGAAGGAAGATCATTTACTTTTGCGCGATCACGTAAATTGCGAATGGCGGCAGTTAAAGGAACATCTTCGAAAGAGAGATTTTCAATAAAAATATTATCTAATTTGCTTTCAATGGGTGAAATACGACGTGCTTCTGCTTTGAATGAACTTGAAATCTCTGCTTCTGCCTCTGTAATATTGTCACGACGAGGTAAAATCTTACCATATTTGCTATTAACAAGACCATAACTTTCGCGTGTTACAATTTCGAAACGTTCACGTGCAATACGAAGATGTGCATCATTGATTTTACGGCGATAATCTGCTGCTTCCATATTATATGGATCAATACGTTTGACCTCATCAAAACATTGAGTAGCTTCTTCTAATCGACCAACATCATAATAATTTTTACCACGACGCATCCAAACATTGATTGACCACTCGTCTTTTGCTTTTGTGGGATATGCACCTGCAACAGATGTTGCTTCATTAACTAAAAGACCTTCAAGCTTACGTTTGTAAACTTCAATCTTTTGATTACAACGAATGGTATATTCAGGCCAAATCTTCTTGGCTTCTTCCAAGCGATTAATTGCTTCTTGAGCCAAAGTTGGGTTGTCTTCACGGAATAATCCATCTGCTTCACCAATTAATTTCTCAGCCCATTTAACATAAACCATTGCGATTGCTTGATCACATTCTGAAATACGTTTTTTTACAAATTCTGGCCATTTGACATATTCTTTTTTGTCAGAAGCATCATTTTGAAAATGTAAATTTGTAGGGTCTAATGTTTTAGCCGCATCCGTTGGATTGAGTTGATAGCATTTTTTAATCTCTTCGCGTGATTCAATGAAACTTGCTGCTGCCTTTTCAAAGTCGCTACGAATAAATTCTTCTTGACCGCGTTTGAAAAGTTCAGTCGAAAGACGCATATATGCTTCACGGGTTGCCGTTGAACGACGCGTAAGATCATCAGTATTCTCTTTTTGAACATCGTGCGCCATGTCGTGAGTACGCGTTTTAGGATGATTAGTTTCAGGCAAGACTTCATCCATAGATTCCTCAAAAAGCACAGCTTCTTGAGGCTCAGATGTAGGCTCTTCAACATCTTGTGCAAACAATTGTGCTGAAGGAATTAATAATCCGAGAAGTACAAACTTCTTGAATTCTTTCATTTGACAGTTTAATATATTTTTCATATTCTGTTATCCTCTCTCAATTAATAACCATAATCATGGACGCCAAGGTTTTCCATTTTGCGTTTTGGAACACCCCATGTCTCCATCTTACGAGCAGTAACGAAAATGATTAAGTTACTTTTTTCAGAGTAGTAACGATAGTCACGGAAAAGACGTCCGACCAATGGAATATCTCCTAAGACAGGATATTTAGCATGAATAACGTTTGTTTTTTCATCAATAACACCACCCATGACAACTGATTCTCCATCATAGACCGTCACATTTGTTTTATATGAACGGCGTGAAATCTCTGGCATTTTGATTTCTTCTTCTTGAGCAGTATTATTTCCAGGAATAGTCACTAAGTAATAGTACTTAGACCATTGCGTGAATTCTGTAACTTCTGGTTCAAGAGTCAAATCAATTGTATTATCGCGGCCTAAACGTGTAGGTGTTACACGAAGAATAATACCAATGGGAGTGGGTTCACCAAATTGAGGGAACGCAGGCTCAAGCGTCACACCAATCTCCGAGTTCTGGAAACGAGGTTGGTCCCAGCTCTCTGGATAATATTCATCAATAACCATACTTAAAACAGCTTCTTCATTGGGAAGAGTTGTCACTTTAGGTGCGGCTAAAGATTCAGCTAAATCACGTTGATTCAACGCAGTGATACTGACGTTTAAATTAATATTTTTATCAGGACCAATATTTGGAAGAATCGTTGATGAGAAAATAGATTGTGAAGGGATGTATGTAGGATTAGAACTCAAGAAAGTTTGTGAAGCATTCAAGATATTATCTGCTTTCAAAATTTGACTTGTTCCTTGTCCTTCAATATATTCGCCTAAACCTGGATTGTTTGGATTTGCAGCTTCAGTCACCAATTTAGTTAATGACCAATGGAATCCTAATTGTTCGAGTTGAGTCTGTCTGACCTCAAGGAATTTGGATTCAATCAAAACCATGATATCACCACCAGCGTCATCGCCCTCAGTAGCGATTAACTCATTAATAATATTGGCAGCAATTTCCAAGTTTGTTTCGGTATTACGAATGGTTAACGGTGTTAATTGACGATCATCATAGACAACAGAAGATCCTTCAGGGAAAGGAACTCCACGATCCATCAAATACCCCTTAACAAAACGAGCCATTTCCAAATTGCGTTGAATTTTTCCGCTCGGCGTACGACGTGATCCCGAACCAGATTCATCGATAATAGGATTCGCAGGCCCGTCTCCGGCTGCATCCCCTTCTTTTTCACGACGTTCTGCTGCAATCTTTTCGCAAATTGAACCCGGAAGCGCAAACTGTTGACGTTCAATTTTACCCATGTCTTCTGCGATATAAATGGTCGGTAATGAACCCAAGGGTTGGACTTTGTATTTTAAGCCAGTTTGAACACAAACATATTTGATAATCTCTAATAATGAGAGACCATCAACATCTAACGTTACTTTGGGTATTGCATCACGAATTGCCTGGTCGTTTTGAACACGAAGGATAATGTTAACCCCTTTGCGATTTAAGTCATGTTCGCGACTATCATCAATTAAAGCTTGGACAACTTGTTCAATGGGAAGAGCATCAAACTCTACGCGCGGAATACGAATCGCTTCGATTGCAGCACGGGTTGTACTTTCATCTGTATGAGCTTCAACAACAGGATTTACTGCAACTTCATCACGATCGGGCATATCGGGATACCCCGGAAAATAACGATTTCCAACTTGGGCTAAAAGACGTTTACTATTTTCAAAACGGTCGGAACGTGCAGAACGATTAATACCATCATAGCATTGCGCTAAAAGACGAACAACTTCTGTGTTCGTATTGTGACGTTTATAAACTTCTTCACCACATTCGATTGCAGCTTGGAATTTACGTTCTTTCATTAACGTACGCATTTTACCTAACTGGGTTTGAATATATAATTCATCTTGACGGTAGGTACGACCATTGTGATCAATAGGATAAATGTATTCAAGACTCGTCTCTTCATCAAAACGAATACTTTTTAAACGTGCTTCGATATTTTCGATACGTTTAGTAATATAGTTTGATCCTTTAATCTCTTGTGCACGTTTCAAGTGTGATAATGCATCTGAAAATTTCTTTTCTGTAATCAAATCATCAGCAATAGAAACATTATGCTGTGACCAGATTGATAAAAGCTCGTCTTGATAAATTTTGAGAACTGCGCGCATTTCTGTGCCAGAATCGCCCAATTCTGCAAGAATTTTCTCACAGTCTTGAATTAAAATCTTTTCAGCATCTTCAAACTGACCGTTGTTGCGTAACTCGATGGTCTTATCGAGCAAGTCTCTAAACTGCACCTTTAAGTTTGCACGACGAGCTTCTTCCATCTCGACGGCAGACATAGGGGCAGCTGAGTCATTCGCCGTTGCTTGCTCAGCAATAGCGGGCGACGTCGCAAACATGCCTGCTAAAATTAGCAGAAGTAAAGTTTGTTTGGTCATACAGTTACCTTTCTCTTTTTGGTTGTGTTAGTTAATTATTAAATAATTCATCAAATGGATCATTAGAAGGCGTAGTTGCATCTGGAGTTTTGTCTGATTCAACTGGAGATTCAGAACGAACTTCATCAGGTGCATTTGAACGGTCTGGAGTATCGCTGACAGTATATACAGCTTTTTTAGAAACTAATTCAACTGCATAACCATCGATATTTTGAATTGTCCAGACCTCTTTTCCTAAGCGGTCGTTTCCGACAGTGACTTTATCACCGATAGTATAAATACCATCAAGAGGAGTTTCACCGTACAAGAAAGAAACGTATTGGCTTGGATGTTTGGGTTCTTCACCTTTTTTAACATCAAATTTTTGATTTGTTCTTAAACATTTTACTGTCATATAGTCTGTAAAAGATAATGCACCTTTAGGTTGAGATCTATATCCACCTATAACTTCAAAACTCATTTCTCCGTTAGGTGTTTTTACAGCAAAGTTAGATCCGACGGTGAAAGGTTTTGTAATACGCTTACCATCCAAGATTAGATAAAAACGTGCTTTTGCAGAGTCTTGAATATGAGAAGAACTTACCATTTTCACACTCAAAGTCTCTTGCGTAATTTTATCAATTGAGTAATAATGTAAAAGTGTTGGATGTTTTTTAGCATCTTTTAAGGGAGAATAGTCGCGTTTTCCTTCGCGCTCAGCAAGTTCGTATTCTTCCACATTGGTCCAGCCATCATTATCAAAATCTTCATCTTTAGGATGAATAACAGGAAGCCCTAATGAAATCCAAACATCATCAGGAATTCCATCTCCATCAGAGTCAAGACGCTCTACAATTTTCTCAGGTTCAGATAAATTAGCTTTACAACTGAAGAAAGAGCAAAGTTTATTATTTACAACGTCTTCTTTATAAGAAATTAACATTTTACATTCTGGACAACGGGCAAGTTCATAAGGGCTCGTTAAGTCTGTAAAAGAGACATGTCCATTACGAGCTTGAATCATATTCCATGATTTACCAAGAAAAAGTGCATCTACATTATTAATAATAGAAGAATCTACCCCTTGATAATCATCAACCATTGAAATCAAACGTTCATGATCTTGTTTGGTTACTTGTTTTTCAATATTTCCAATGCTCTTAAGCATCACAACCAAAACGACAACAAACAAAAGCAAGAATGCTGTTAAAATAATTTTGTCGTAATATTCTTTTAACTTATTCATTACTTAGACTCCTTGTTTTGTTGGGATGTATAGATGATATATTTAAGTCTGATTTCTGCAGAAACTTCTTTATTTTTTCCCACAACACAAGGGGATAAATCAACTTCTTCTTTTTTAGGAGAACCGGATTGCATCATAGGATTCTGTGGGCGAAGTAATGATTCAACCTCTGTTGATAAAGCACTCAAACTCATACGATCAACCGTGAAGAAGTGGTATGATTTAATCGCATCTGCCAAATGATACAAAAAGGAACGAATGCTTTGAATATTTCCAGTAATTTTAAGTGTATAAACATAGGTTTTGAACCCATCTTTATCTACTTCAGGGTTGGTATTATCTAATACAATTGAATTGATTTGTTTAATTTTAGATTGCGTGATCACCGCACCTAAACATGCGATGATTCGCATTTGTTCTTCTACAATAGGAATGTCAGATTCCATGGGAACGGAGTTAATATAGTTATCAAAACCAAAATTGCACTCTGCAGGAACCATCACTGAATCTGCAGCTAATGATTTTTTAACGTCCGCAAGAAATTGCATCATTTCAGTTTTGCAGTCATTTCCCTTTTTAGGTAGCGGAGTCCCGATTGCAACCATTAATTCATCGATAATGTATTTATGAGAAATAGGAGTTAAATGGGTACGTGACAATGCACTAATCGTACGTTCTTCTGCGCGTTTTAAGACGGCTACATTATCTTGAGTTGAAGTTTCTTTAATCACGGCTAAAAGATTGGGACGAACCGCGTCATAATCTAATAACATTTTATTACCTTCATTGCATTTTTTCCATAAAGTAATAAATGAGTCGGTGCTAATTCCGATGTATGAACAAAAGATTTCGAGGTATTTTTGAGAAGGATGACCATAAGCTTTTTCCAACGTATACATACGCTCGGTTAACTGGGCACAATCTTTTTGAACTTTATCTAAGTTTCCTTGCGTTGATTTCACAGGCATTTGAAGCAATGATTGAACTTGCTTGCGCTGTTTTTGAATTTTTTGATTGCTTGAATCAATCGAGGCAAAGTTTTGAAATGTAAAAATAAGCAACACGATGGATACAATACCTGATAATGCACCAACAGCGATTAATTTATGATTAGGATTGAGAGACATATATATTCCCCTTAATTGCTTTGATTATTGTTAGATTTTGGGGCTTTGAAAATAAATTGAGCCTCCATCGGCGCAATGTTATTTGGAAGACCTTCTTGTCGACGCGTATAAGGAGTAAAGTTGACCGTTTTAGCATCAGAAAATACACTATTAGGATTTTGCTTAACACGCTCTGGAATACTATTGGCAGCCATGTTACCTTGAGGATCATACTGGGTACAGTGAATGTAAATTTTTGCATTCAACGCATACTGCGTTGTACTTGAATTTTCCGCAAGTGACGTTCCATAAACTTCTTGGAACGATAAATCTGAAATCCATGCATTGTCAGGAAGTATGCTTTGGAGCTCGTTCATGATAGACAACCATGCGGTGTGATATTCTGAACGGGTCATTAATTTCGCAATCTTTGCTTCGACGTCACTTAAGTTGGATTGACATTCATTGATTTGAGATTTGATACGCTCAACATTTGCAATGTCATTCTTATACTCTTCTGGAATACGCGTCATCGCTTCAGATTGAATAAATGTCCCTCCCCATGCAACGAGCATTGATGAGGCTAAAACAATTGCCGCACCAAATAAAAATGGACGTTTTGCATTCATCGCATGCGTTTTGCGCAATGATTCGGGCAACAAGTTGATTTCAATTGGACACTGCGCAGCAGAGCGCATCCCTGCCCCAATAACATCAGAGAAAAGATATGCAACATCTTGAAGGGCATTACGATCAACGTATGGACCGATCCCTACCACTTGGAAAGGATTTAAGTATTCGACAGGAATACGCATTTTTTCTTCAAAGAAACGTGGCGTATACGTCATAACAGAACTTCCACCTGCAAGATACATGTGCTCTGGGCGACGTCCACCTTGTTGTGCGCGATACACATTGATTGAACGATTTATCTCCCCATGTAAACGTGTCATTGCATTTCGCACGATTTTAGAAATTGTAGCAGCCATTTCTGACTCAGGTTCTTCGTAAGCTCCACCTAATGATACAAAACCATGACGGCGTTTCATATCTTCGGCATCCGTATAACTAACATTAAACTCTTTTGCAATTTGTTCAGTAATATAATGTCCAGCAATTGGAATCGTACGCACAAAGTAATTGTTTCCATCAATAAACATCAATGTTGAACAACGTCCGCCAATATTAAGCAACATGCAAGATTGTTCTAACCCTACCCCATTTAAGCGAGCTGCATTATAGCCTGCAGTGACTGCGGAGTCAACCAAGACGGTTTGATGTCCACTCAGTTCGATAATTTGAGTAATGCGTTCAATCAATTCTTTTTTGATAACAACAAACATAGCCTCAACATCCGCCCCCTCGTTATTCACGAGTTGGTAATCCCAAATCACTTCATCCATCGGGAATGGGATGTTTTGTTGAGCTTCAAATTCAACAATAGAATTTAATTTGCTTGCATCTGGAATCGGAGGGAGTTTAACAAACTTCACGTAGGATAACTGCCCAGAAATACACAAGTGGACTTTGTTTGCCGTAAATGTATTTTGTTCCATGAGCGCGCGGAAGTTATTATATAATGATTCAAGGATTTGATCATCCGACATATCTCCACCGTACTCCGCAAAAGCAAATTGCTCTAACTGGATTGCCCCAACATCTGGATAACTAAATTCTGCAATTTTAATACTATCTGCACCAATATCAACAGCTAATATGGATTCTTGTGCCATAAGAGTTACTCGCTTTCTTTTTCTGCAGGTTTATTGGCATCTGCTTTATCGGCAGGTTTATTCGCGTCAGCTTTTCCTGCATTTGCATCTGCTTGTTTATCTTTGGGAGGGAATGCAACAACAGGTGGCATTAACAATTCGTACTCTCCACTTGCGTGATAAAATTCAAAAGAGGTCCCTCTACGAAAAACTGAATTATCTAATGCAACCAAAGCGGGTGACTTAGATTCACGAATCTGTTTGACAGCGGCTTTCGCCGTACCGAATGCGGCAACTTTTTCTTCCGTATTGCGGTTTTTAACGGTTTTAAGACTGGGAAGGGCTGCCCCTCCGCCAATTTCTACACCATCTTCGCCCACGAGCGTTACTACTATAATATATTCTTTTGCGTCGACATCTGGCGCAGGTTTAATTTTGCGATAACGTGTTAATAATTGAGCGGGAATTGTTGAGAAAACTTTATGGGGTTTACCATCGCGTGGAACCATATAGTAATCTTCGGAACCCGAGAAAAGAATGGTACGATCGGGTGCAGTTGAGGTTTCTCCGCGTGCGCCTTTCAATATTACATCATATTTAACGGTAAGTTTATCAAAAAACTCAGGTTGACCATTTTTATCGTTCAATTTCGCACGAACTTCATCTGCATTACGCCCAGAAGGCATGGTTGTAAAGGTACAATCAATATACAACCAACGACGTGTTATTTCGTCTTTAGTATCGCCATTGACACCATTACTAATGGTATAGTTTGGCAAACGTTCGAGTTTACCCACAACGTCTACCACGCGATCTTTAATCCCTGTCTGTGGCGCATTCTGTGTTGTCTTTTTCCCTTGAGCCACAACAGAAAATGCCATGAATGCTATGCTAAATATGACCAATAGCGTCGCGATTTTTTTCATAAGTCTTCCTTGGGTTAATTGCATATATTTTGATATTTGTTACTTTACGCATACGAAATTTAACACCAAAACGCGCATTTTTCAAATCAAATTCGACTTTTCTTTGCATTTTTTTTACTTTTTTTTCGATATTTACCCCTTTTAATTGATTTTTTGACAATTTATGCTATTTTATCATATCGTTTAATTTTTTCAAAACACCAAGGTATTTTATGTCACAGTCACC
>CAZIVM010000034.1:0-18872 GCA_964542845.1 uncultured Victivallales bacterium | reverse complement strand
CCACTTGACATACTTTCCGAAAATCAATTTTAACACAAAACGGGATATCCCCAATTTATTTTAAAAAAGATATTTTAAACTTGTATTTTTTCAGTTAAAGATTATATTTACTATCAAAGGGAATCATCCCCCTATCCAATAAACCAAGGAGTTAATTATGATTTCGGAAAAAATGCAAAATGCCATTAGCGAACAAATCGGCTTTGAATTCTACTCCGCCCATCTCTACCTAGCGATGGCGAATCGTTTTGAAAAACTAAACTACAAAGGATTAGCCCATTGGATGCGCGTGCAGTTCAATGAAGAGATGTACCATGCAATGAAATTTTTTGATTATGTTAACGATCGAGATGGAACAGTAACGCTGGCTGCCATTCCTGGAGTTGAAGCCCCGTGGAATACCCCTCTTGAAGTTTTTGAAGCGACTTACAAGCATGAACAAGAAGTCACGGCACGCATTTGCAATTTAGTGGATATAGCGCTTTCCGAAAAAGACTATGTCACTCACAACATGCTCAACTGGTTTGTTTCTGAACAAGTGGAAGAAGAGGCGAATGCCCGTGATATTGTTGATCGAATCCGTCGCGTAGAAAATGTGCCCGATGCAATGTACCGTCTCGACACCGAATTAGGCGCACGCGTATTGGCACCGTATGTCAACTTGGTCAACACCGCAATTCCAGCCGTCTAATATGAACCCTATGCTAGAAGATTGAATATTTCCGCATTTTGAAGCTTTAGACTGCAAAATTGATGCATAAAGATAAAGAAAAATTTAAGAATAGCAAAAATAAATTTGAAATTTTTCTAAATTGCGTGTATTTTAAATAAACTCTAATATAGATAAAATTATACACCATATAACTCTTAGGAGCACTCTATGCATCAATTTTCATACCGTCGCCGCCTAACACCTCTCATCACAACTCGCTTTCTCTCATCGTTTAATGATGCAGTATTCAAAATCTGCGTTGTTTTGTCGGTTTGCGGGATAAATTGGGATTATTTTAAAGATTCTGCTTTTATCTTAATGATGGCAGGCGCAATGATTTTTCCTTATTTTATTTTACCTATTTTTTCAGGTTTTTTAGCCGACCACATGCAAAAACGTTATGTGATGATGATCACGCGTCTTATCGAAATCATCCTTATGTTGACAGGGACGCTTGCTCTTTCTTACTTTGATGTTTGGGGAATCATCCCGTTACTCATTATTTTATTTCTTATTTCATGTAACTCGGCCATATTCAGTCCAGCATTCGATGCTAATCTGCCTGAACTTTTCCCTGAAACCGAACTTTCTCGTGCAACGGGATCTTTAACATCCATTAAATTTTTCGCCATCTTAATTGCCATTGCCATTGCGCCTGTCGTTTGGACAACCGCAAATGGTGATGCATGGTTCTATGGTGCATTTTTTGTGTGTATCGGGATCATTAACTTTTTTGCAACCGCACGTATCGTCCCACAAATCACCCCTATTCAAGCCAAGAAAGAGTTGTCATACAAATTCAAAGAAACACTTCCCCGAGTTTTCAATGAATACAAAAATAGTTCAGGGTTACTTTTAACAGCATTAGGAGATGCGTTCTTCATCTCAATTGCGGTATCGATGCTTCCGTTGCTCGTTCTTTTCGGGAAGTATACGCTGGACCTCACCAGTGCTGCAGATATTTCCATTCTTCAACTTGCCCCTGTATTTGGATTATGTATTGGGGTATTTTTGGCAGGACGTTTCTCTGGGAAAAAAATCGAATTAGGCCTCATCCCACTGGGGGCACTTGGGATGGCATTATTTCTCCCCCTTGGGGTCTATTTACCGGGGAGAATCTCACATATTGCAGTTACGATTCCTGATACCTTTATTAATAATGTTATACACCTCTCTTTTAACGTTTATCCCTACGCCATACTTTTCTTAGTTTTGACAGGACTCTCTGGCGGACTCTTTTTAATCCCCTTGCGTGCATTTTTGCAACAACGCTCAACCCCCGAACTCCGTGGAGCTGTTATTGCCACTAAAAACGCATTAGCCTTTTTGTTTGGTGCAGTAGGTACATCCTTTACAGTATTACTCGCCCTTGGGGGATGTCAAGCTGTTGAAGAGATTCCCAAAATTTTACGCGATATTGGCGCAATTATGCCAGATTATTCACCGCAAAGTCTTCTTGTACTTTTAGGAGCTACCACACTAGTATTAACCATTTTTTCGATGTGGTTACTTCCCAACTTCATGCTTCGCTTTATCATTTTAGCGCTCGGTAATTCACTTTACAAAACACGTATTATTGGCGCTGAAAACATTCCTGAGCGTGGACCTGCCCTTTTAATTTCAAACCACGTGTCAGTCATTGACAGTGTATTAATTAGTGCTTGCACATCACGTCAGATTCGCTTTTTACTTCACGAAGATTACTATACAATTCCATGGCTACGCTTTATTGCGCGCTTAACAGGATTCTTTAAAGTGCCATCATCCGAGAAGTCAAAAAGTATGAAATTGATGTTCGACGAAGTACAAGAATTTATTCGCAATGGCGGAATTGTGTGCGTATTTCCAGAAGGTAAAATTTCACGCAATGGATTGATGAGTCGATTCAAAAAGGGGTACAAAAAAATGTTACCCGAAGATATTGATATACCAATTATTCCCGTAAACATCTCCTATGTATGGGGAAGTGTATTCTCGCATTTCTTTGGAAAAATCAAACTCCGTTTACCACGTCAAATGCCCTATTACTCTGCGGTTTCATTCGGTAAACCCATGCCTTCAAAGACATCTTCTTTTGAAATTCGTCAAAAAATTTGCGAACTCTCTGCTGAAGCCGGAATGCACCCTCACCCGAGTGAAAAAACATTACACATGGCGTTGGCCCAAGTTGCAAAACGTCATCCTTTCCGCACGCTCATGCTCGATTTTAACGGTAAATCTTATACGGCATTCCAAGCGCACATGACCGCAGTTGCTTTAAGTTTTAAGATTCGTAAATTGGTTGCGACAGATTGTAAATGTGTGGGAATATTATTACCCAATGGCACCGAAGAAGCGCTCTCTATTTTGGGAATTTTAATGGCGGATAAAATTGCAGCGCCGTTAAATTATAGTGTCTCGCAAGAGACATTTGACATCTCATTGGATAAAGCCGATATTTCGTGTATCATCACTTCTCGTGTATTTCTTGAAAAAGTTCGTTTTGAAAAATCTGATAAAATGATCTTTATCGAAGATATTCTCACACCGATACCTGTTTGGCAAAAATTTGCGATTACCTTAGGCGTTTTCACCTTACCTTGTTCGGAGTTCATGAACATCGTATCCCCCCTCACCTACAACAATCTTTCCCAAACCGCAGCCATCTTATTTTCAAGCGGTTCAACAGGAATTCCTAAAGGAATTATGCTTTCGCATCACAATTTTTCAAGCGATGTTCGTGCTATTGCAAATGCGTATTTAATAAATCAGAAAGATGTGGTACTTGGAAATCTTCCATTATTCCATTCGTTTGGAATAAATGTATGTTTATGGATGCCAATTCTAGAAGGATTCAAAGTGGTGTATGTTCCGAGCCCATTAGATGCGAATAATGTATGTGATGCGATTGCTAAAAACAAGGTATCATTGCTCTTTAGTACGCCGTCATTCTTACAAAAATATATGCAACGCGCCAAAGAAGGTCAATTCGACTCCGTGCGTGTAACAGGAACAGGTGCCGAAAAGTTGCGTAAAGATATTTCGGAACGCTATCATAGTTTAACTCAAGATCGTGAAATTGTAGAATTATATGGATGCACAGAACTTGCGCCTGTTGTGACCATCAATGTTCCAGAAGACACACAAGTCGTCGGAAAAGAGCGCGGCAAATTTGATAGTATCGGGATGCCCTTGGAAAATATGTGTATTCGTATTCTCGATCCACTCACGTTTGAACCTGTTGATCATGATGAAGAAGGACTTCTCTTTGTCAAAGGCCCTATTGTGATGCAAGGTTATATCAAAGATCACGAACTCACCCAAAAAGCGATACGTAACGGCTACTATAATACTGGCGACATCGCTAAAATGGATGAAGCGGGTTATATTAATATTTGTGGGCGTCTTTCTCGTTTCAGTAAGATTGCAGGCGAAATGGTACCCCATGAAATGGTTGAAGCCATTATCAATGAAATGTGTGCATGCGATATGCGTGTAGTTGCGGTGGGTGGAATGCCTGATCCAACCAAAGGGGAAGTTTTGCTTGTTCTTTACACCGATGACATGCCACTCACTCCTGAAGAAATCGTAGATCAACTCCGTGAACGTAGTATTTCCAACTTATGGATTCCCAAAGTTGCCAACTTCCAAAAAGTAGAGAGTCTACCCCTCTTAGGTAGCGGAAAACTCGATTTATCAATGTTGCGTGTAGTGGCAGAAAAACTCGCGGCAGAACGCGCTCAAACCAAAGCATAACTCAAACCAATATACTCACCCCATAATCCTCAAAGGACACCATGATTCACCTCAAAAACGTCAGTCGATACTTTGGCACCAAATGTGCGGTTTCAGATGTATCATTCCACATTACGGCTGGAGAAATTGTAGGTTTTATAGGCCCCAATGGCGCAGGCAAAAGTACCACGATGCGAATGATTACAGGCTATCTTCCGCCATCAGAAGGTGAAATTTCTATTCATTCTTACAATATACAAGAGTGTGCGATTGAAGCGCAACGTTGTATGGGATACTTACCCGAAAATGCACCTATTTGGCAAGGAATGAGCGTCGAAGGCTTTTTAAAATATATAGCATCTCTTCGAGGTGTTCCTTCTTCAAAAATGCGTGAAGCAATTGATAAGGCAGCGGAGGCGTGTCATATTACAAAAGTGCTCCATCAAGGCGTCGAGACCCTCTCCAAAGGGTACCGACACCGCGTTTGTTTTGCCCAAGCCATTGTCCATGATCCCTCTATCTTAATTTTGGATGAACCAACAGACGGACTCGATCCCGAACAAAAAGAAGAGATTCGTCATTTGATTAAACAACTCGCTAAAGAAGGTAAAACAATTGTTTTATCAACCCATATTTTAGATGAGGTTGAAGCCGTATGTTCGCGCATTATTATGATTGCGCAAGGGAAAAAAGTGTTTGATGGGAATGTGGAAGAATTTAAAAATGCTCTTCAATCCTCACACGCCACACACGTCATGCAAAAAGCATTCCTCCATTTTGCGCAGACCTCAAAAGTTATAAAGGACTAAATTATGCACATTGCAATACGAAATATTTTAACAGTAACGAAACAAACTTGCGCAGGGTTCTTTCTTTCGCCCATGGCGTATGTGATGATGATTACCTTTCTGGTATTGTCAGGACTCTACGGATTTATGTTAGGCAACTTTATGTCGTCGAATGATGCGACACTCTATTCCTTTTTAGATGGATATCGATGGGTATTTCTAATTTTGATTCCTCCTTTAGGCATGCAACTTTGGAGTGATGAACGACGGGGCGGCACATTTGAAATTTTAATGACACTCCCAGTTCAAACATGGCAAAGCGTCGTCGGCAAATTTTTGGGTGGACTCCTCACGATTATGATCGCATTAGCACTCACGTTTCCTTTAGTTATTACCGTTTGCTACCTCGGTGAACCCGATATAGGCTCAATCATCACGGGATATATTGGAGCAGTTTTACTCGCTGGGGCTTACTTGGCACTTTGTAGCATGGCGTCGGCCATTACGCAAAGTCAGAGCATTGCGCTTGTCTTAGGCTTAATTATGTGTGTAGGGCTCAACTTGTTCGGTCTTCAATCCCTTACAGATCTTTTGACAGGATCCCTCGCCCCACTCGCAACCGTGACTCAAAATTTGAGTATCCGACTCCATTATGCTAAATTTTTACGCGGTATTTTAGATTTATACAATATATATTACTTTGTTGCAATTATGATTTTAGGCCTCAATGCAACATGTATTATTTTATGGATTCGACGCGCGGGAGGTTTGCGCGACACCCTTTCGCATTTTATCAATCAACGCATTTCTGCGCGGACACTCCTGAAAACATTATTGCATTCCTATATTGCTGTAGTATTCCTTGCTGTCATATTAGTTTGCGGAGGGATTATCACGCACGACTTACGTCTTCGAGTCGACTTAACAGAAGAGAGCGTATTTACACTGAGTTCAGCCTCCCATAAGGCAATTTCAAACTTAGAAAACCCAACAGTTATCCGCTTTTATGTGAGTCGCGACAAAATCAAAAAATGGCCACAAATCGAAAATTATGCTAAACGCATCGAAGACCTCATTGCCGAGTATGCGGAGTCGTCTCACGGAAAAATCACCATTGAAAAATACGATATTACCCCCCGTACCGTTGCGGAAGAATCCGCGATCATTGATGGCATCTCTGGTATTCACGTTGAAAATATAGGAAAAGTGTGGTTTGGCTTAGTTGTAGCGACACAAGAATCGCGCGTTAAACTTCCTGATCTCATGCCCATCACAGAATCGCGCCTTGAATACGAAATCACGCGCGCCATTCTCCAACTCAATACGCCTCAACTTCCAACGGTAGGGATATGGAGTCCTTTACCCGTTGCAGGTATTGCAGACCCTGGAAATCCGCGTTCATCATTACCGCAGTGGTCGATTATCAAAGAACTCAGGAAACTTCATCATGTGGTACTCCTGCCTGAAAACCTCCCTGAAATCTCACCTCAAAATATCCCTGTTTTAGTCTTAATCCATCCTTATCAACTCAATTTGCAAAGTTTATATGCAATCGATCAATATCTTATGCGCGGCGGAAAACTTGTTGTCTTTGCCGATCCTAACTGCTATTATGCAGCCATCGCGCCTAAACATTTTGGTTTAGATATCCCAACAAGTATGATTACGTCTGGATTTACAGATTTCTATCCTCAATGGGGCGTGCGTATTACACCTAATAAAGTGGTGGCAGATATGACTATCGCACGTATTAATGAAGAAAGCAAACTCAAAGATCCTTGCATCATTGAGCCCTCAGTCGGGCAAAAATGTTTAAACACCTATCACCCCATCACACGCAAATTACGTCAATTACTTCTCTGTTTTTCAGGAGATATTGATGGGACACCCAAACCAGGGATCACTTTCACACCACTGATTCAAACAACCACAGATGTAGCGAATGTCGATAACCAATATGCGCAAAAACGCGATCAAATCATCGGCGCATTTGTTGCCGACGGAAAAGTCAGAACGATTGCGGCGGAAGTTTCAGGAAAATTCAATTCCATATTCCCTGGAGGAATGCCACGTCTTGTGCGTAACTTCAAAGGACAGCATCTTACACATGCAGATACGGAAGCCAAAGTAATCTTAGTGAGCGATGTCGATATGCTATTTGATGCGTTTTCCAATGCAACGATTTCTAATATTTTTGATCCTCGCATTCCTGTATTAGTCCCAAACAACGACAATATGGCATTCTTTTTCAATGCGATTGACTACTTGAATGGGGTTGAGAATATGATTAATGTTCGAGGAGAACGTGCGTTGGTTCGTCCGTTTACACGACTCCAAAGTATTAAGTCGAACATCGAACAAAAAGTGATCGCTCAAGAACGCGATTTCATCAACCAGTTGGCCATTTTAGATAATCAACTCTCCGATTTAAGACGCGATCCCAATAGCGATGTCAAAGAAATTGAATTAATTGAAACTGAAATTAATAAAATTATTGATACGATCACCAATATCGATATCTATCGGAGTCAAATAGCGTCTCTTGAAAATCAACTCTTTTTCTGGAATGTCATTGCCATCCCAATTCTCGTAGCTATTTTTGCAATTCTGTTTCTTGCCTTCATCTATTATAGGAGACGTGCCAAATGATTCAATTCTTATACCGATATAAAACACGTGCCCTCTTTTTCTTCACGCTGTTGGGGATGACCATGATTATTCTTATTATGCGTCATTACGACTGGAAACAGACCGATCATCGTGGCGAAAGATGGATTACCCCGTTCAATATGCAAACAGTGAACAATATCTCTTTTATCACATCAAATCTCGACTTCAAAATTTTCAAAGATGCGGATGGGGTTTGGAAAACACCAAATCGACAAGGCTTTCCGATTGCGATTGACAAAATTAACAACTTCCTTTATCGTATTGAACGTCTCCGTCTCGCCCAAAACATCCCAGGGGCCACGGATTCTATCCTTGGCAATTTTCTTCTAAATAATCCCAATCAAAGTCATAAACAAACAGGGATGTTGATTCGTATTCAATGCGAGCAAGACCCAGAAGTTCGTGAAGTCGTCGCAGGACGCATGGTAACCTATCAAAATATGGTAGGAAACCGCATGATTGAGTCGCAACCCACAGGGCGTTATTACTATAACGACTTAATTGGAATGGGGGCAGCAACCGAAACGTTCGATATGCTCAAACACGGCCCTAGCTATTGGATTACGCGCGATATCTTTGCGATTGAACACGTACATCATGTTTCGTTCACGACGCTTCCCGATCAAAAATTGAGATGGTCGCTTTCACGCGAAAGCGTGAGTCGTGGGTACAAATTTGATGGATATACAGATGCAGTAAACCAAGAAGCCATTATGTCCTACATCACCCCTTGGCGCACGCCCAACTTTTTTGATGCAGTGCCATTAGATGATGTGAATGCACAGCGCACAGGGATTCTCAAAGTTGTGACCGCAGATGGGCTCGAATACAACATCACCATTGCGCGTCGTCCAGCGAAAACCGAAAAAGATAAACCCCTTCATTTCTACTGGTTCACGGTAAACTACACCGATAAACCACCTAAACAAGATTATAATTTCGCAGCCGATGGAACCCCCATTCAGTTGCCTCGCAATAAAGATTTCGTTCAACGAAAATATGACCATGAAAAACAGTTTGAGAAATGGGCTTATATCCTTGAGCCTGCCACCTATCAAACCATTCAAGCAATTCGTAACGACTTTATCTACTACCCCCCAGCCCCCCGTGCATCTCTAAGCACACCCAAAAATTAAGGAATTCTATTATGTTTGAAATCGACATCGAAAAAACTTTCTCAGGCGCTCACCAACTTCGTGGCTATGACGGCAATTGCGCAAATTTACATGGACATAACTGGTCAGTACAAGTTTTCGTCCGTGCCAATGGATTAGATGAAATTGGTATTGCGCTCGACTTTAAAAAACTTAAAGCAGAAGTTAATAACGTGTTAGACGAACTCGACCACAAAAACTTAAACGATTTACCCCCCTTCAATCAACTCAATCCTACCAGCGAACATTTAGCACAATACATTCTCAATTGCATGGCAGAACGTATCAATGATGGACGCATTTGGGTTCATCGTGTTCGTGTTTGCGAATCAGCAAGTTCTGGGGCGACCTATTTTGCGCCAGAGGCAAAGTAATGTTTACAGGGATTGTTCAAATGGTGGGTAAAATAACCCACCGTGAAATCCAAGCCAAACAGGGGATTCTTAAAATCATGCCCTCTCAAAAATTAGAAGACCCCATTTTAGGCGAATCTATTGCGATTAATGGGGTTTGTTTGACGTTGACAAATGTAGGTTCGCAAGGCGAATTGACATTTGATGCACTGGCACAAACATTGCGTGTAACCAACTTGGGCGAATTAAATATAGGCAGTGCAGTCAACATGGAGCGCGCCGTGCGTCCTATTGATCGTCTCGGCGGACACTTTGTACAAGGGCATGTTGACACCACTGGCAAAATTTTGGGATTAGAGAAAAAAGACGATGATGTTGTTGTCACGGTTGAACTTCCTGAAAAACTCAAAAATTTAATTATTCCCACGGGCTCAATTACGTTAGATGGGATTTCGTTAACGGTAGTTAAAGTCACATCTAGCACATTTACGGTTCATTTGATCCCAACAACATTAAGTGATACGGCACTTACGCATCGAAAAATCGGTGATGCACTTAATTTAGAAGGCGACATTATCGGAAAATACATTCAACACATGTTAGGGAAAGCTCCCAACAGCAATGTTACCCTAGATATGCTCTTCAAAGCAGGCTTCTAATTTTAAATTTTTCGCTATAAAAAACAATTTTCAAAAAAATATCAAAAAAAATGTAGATTTTGATTTGCTTTTTTCGTAGTATGGATATATATTAAAGTTATCGAAACGAAAGTTTCCTGAAATAACCCCCTCCTTGTGGCCGAACTCATTTCTCCTTTTTGTGAGTTCGGCCAATCTTTTTTAAACAAGTTGATATAATATATTGAAAACAATTCTTATTTTTTATTTATTTTATTGGGAAATCACTTTCTTTTTATTCTTTTTATGAATATGATTTTTAAACCTACTTGAAAAATACTTAAATTGAGTTTATATTATGTAACACCAGATAATGTTTAATCTTAACTAACAGAAAGGTTTTTATGAACAAATTATTCTCAACAGTTCTTGCTGGCGCATGTGTTGCGCTCTCTTCGTATGCAATTGAAGCATCGAGCCCAGACCTCATTATACCTCGTCCTGCTGAAATCAAAATCAAAGAAGATACCTCTTTTATCATTAATGAATGGACAGCACTTATCTGCGAAAGTCAAGATAGTGGATTTATTGCCAAAACGGAAGTCTTGCGCGCTCAATTAAACAAAGGAACTGATTTAACATTCTCAGCCTATGATCAAGTTGAAAATTGTATTCGTATTGTAGAAGATAAATCATTAGCAGAATACGGCAAAGAAGCTTACACTCTCACCGTAACAGCTCAAAATATTACAATCGGCGCATGTGCCCCTGAAGGGATTTTTTATGCTGGACAATCCTTAATCCAATTAATGTCGCCAGAATTTTTCAAAAAAGAGTTTAAGCCCTATAAAGGTTGGACCATCCCTGCTGGGTTTTCAATCAAAGATTATCCCCGTTTTGCATGGCGCTCATTACTGATTGATGAAGCACGTCATTTTTATGGCATGGCGACAACAAAAGAAATCATCGATCAAATGGCTCTTCTTAAAATGAATACCCTCCATTTTCATATTTGCGATGATGGTGGATGGCGTATGGAAATCAAAAAATATCCACGTCTGACTCAAGTAGGTTCCAAACGCGCAAATACAGAAATTGGCGGATGGGGTAGCGGAAGACGTAGCGGGAAACCTCATCAAGGATTTTACACCCAAGAGCAACTCAAAGAACTTGTTCGCTATGCTGCTGAACGCAATGTAACCATTGTCCCTGAAGTTGCTATGCCAGGACACGCAAGCGGAATTGTTGCTGCATACCCAGAATTAGGCACAGACAAAACCCCCATTACAACACCTGAACATTTCGGAAAACTCCCCTCTGTTTTAGATCCGACCTCAGAAAAAACCTACGAATTTTTAGAAGATGTGATTAATGAAGTTTGCGAAATTTTCCCAAGCGAAATCATCCATATTGGCGGAGATGAAGTTCTTTATAAACAATGGAATGAAAGCCCCGCAGTTCAAAAACTTGCAAAAGAAAAAGGGTTCAGCAATACCAACACAGATGTCCAAGTCTATTTCACTAACAAAATGGCAAAAATCATCGAGAAAAAAGGACGTCGCATTATGGGATGGAACGAAATTATGGGGCGTGATTTACATGGTCAAGGCGTGAAAGCCTCAACCAACAAACTTGCCCCCAATACAGTTATTCATTTCTGGAAAGGTGGAAAAGATCTTGCAATTTCTGCAATTAAAGAAGGTTATGAGATTGTCAATTCCAATCACTCCAACACCTATTTAGATTATGGAAGCATCACACTTCCTCAAGCTTACTTTTTCAATCCCATGTTTGAAGGATTAACACCTGAACAAGAGAAAAAAGTGATTGGATCAGGATGTCAAGCTTGGGGCGAATGGATGCCAAATCGCGCCAATATGGAAAGCAAAGTATTCCCACGCTTGGCCGCATACGCAGAAACATTTTGGACGCCAACGGAACGCAAAGATTATAAAAGTTTTGTAACACGTCTTAAACTTCAAATCGAACGTTGGGATTACACGGGTGTCGTTTACAACAAAAATGCAATCAACGTTCAACCCGAAATTCGTTTAGAAGATATGTTCAACAACACCGAAATTCAAGGTTGGACTAAATCCAATCTCGAACAAGGTTTTATCGAAATTGATATTACAAAACATATCAAAAAAGGTAAAATGAAAGCCTTCTTCTTCTATACTCAAGGCGCAAACGCTGCCATCATTTCAAATGTTCAAATCTTTGCCGATGGTAAAGAAATTGCAAAAGATGCTCATGAAGCTTTTAGTGGTATTCGTAAAAAAGATATCGAATTTAAATTAGATATCAATACAGATCCTGTTGCAAATACAAAATATACATTGAAAGCATCCATCAAAGGCAGCGATGGCAATGATTCTAAAGGTAGAATCTTTATTACTTTTGAATAATAATCTCTCGGGGGAGAACAAAACTCCCCCCTTTTTTTTATTTTTTTGTAAAAATAAGCATAAAATGATTTGAAAAATTTCTTTTTGATGTCATATTATGTATATGCTAGAATGATACTCAACCTATAGCCCATTGAATTCCTATGATAATGAAACAAAAACTAAATTGGATTCCTATTGTTGTACAAATTATTTTTTTAATAGTAGCCATTATATTGTTGCCGTCAACAAAAACATTGGAAAAATACGAAACCGAAATTCACGATTTATCAAACTCATTATTTTATACTCATGCCCTCTTGCTTAAAGATGAGCTTAATACAAAATTCAATGCACCAAAACCCGAGCAGTTTAATGAGATATGTGCGTATATTGCTGAAGATTTGCTTGTTACAAAATATCAGTATAAACTCGAAATTGCCCCCACAAAAAAAACACTTGATCCCATTTTAATTTCCAATTATCCCGATTCAAACTCTTCGTTTTATTTGATCAATACATTTGAATCCCCACATAAAACGCACGTTCAAATATTTTTTTGGATTAAGATATGTTTAACATTTGCCATCTTCGCAACGTTAATTATTATCATTCAATCGTTCAAAGCCTATAAACGCCTCGGAAAAGCGATTCGACAACTCACCATGGGCGACTTCGAATCCGAAATACAAATCGAAAAATCTTCGATTGATGCCTACGCCATCTCGCTTTTATTGCGTGAAGCACAAAAAAATCTTAAAGCGATGTTTAAAAAAGAGAAACACGCGAAACAAATTGAAATTAAACACGATATCGAATTGGATATTGCGCGCGAAATTCAAGAAAGTTTCTTGGCGTCAGACTTCAAAGAAATTGAAGATCAAGCCCAACTTAGCGTCTATGCAGAACTCAAAGAATCCCCTCAAGTCGGTGGCGATTTCTATGATGTCATTAAACTTGACAACGCACACATTTATTTAGGCTTAGGCGATGCAGCAGGGACAGGTATCCCCGCCACCTTTAGTATGATTATTGCTAAAACCATGATGCATAATTTGATCACAAAATATCGTGATATTGGCAAAGCAATTACCACAGTGAACAATGAAGTATCACGTCAGAAATTCAAAGAACCCATTTCTTTGTTTGGTTGCATCATCAACATACATACAGGTAAAATTCAATGGGCCAATGGCGGAGAAATCAAAGCGTGGGTTTATCACAGCACCGATCAATCTTTTGACGACTTATGTACTGTTCCTGAAATTCCAGGCACAATGTCAACTGTCATTTATAATGAGAATAAAAGTGAACTTAAGTCAACGGATTACGTGATCGCACTTTCGAATGGGTTTGATCATTTAGTCAGCCCACAGGGAGAAACCCTCTCTGAAGAAAAACTCCAACAGATGATTCGCGAAAACATCCATCCTAATGGAAAAACATTTGTCAAACAATTATTTGAAGCTATCCAAAAATTCACCCATACAACTGTTTGTAATGATGACTTAACACTCGGGTTTTTCCATAGCGACTACATTATCAAAGAATATCCCAAAGTTGTCCCTGATTTTGCGGACTCCATCACACTCCCCAACGAACTTAAAGCATTGAGTCAGTTAACCGCATGGGCGGAAGCATTTAATGACCAAAAAGAGCTCCCATTAATGATGAGTATGCCCTTAGCCTTAATTCAAGAAGAGTGGTTCGTAAACATTGTATCCTATGCGTATGCAGATAAAAAAGAGCATGAGATTATCGTTAGCTCATGGGTACAAGATGGATGTTATTGGCTCCGTTTCGAAGATGACGGCATGCCCTATGATCCAACCGCACGCAAAGAAGTCGATACGGATGTCCCACTCGAACAACGCGGAATTGGTGGATTAGGGATTCACTTTATTAAACAAACGGCTGATATTTTTGCTTATCAACGCGAAAAGAATAAAAATATTATTACCATTATGAAACATATTCCACCATCCACCTCCGAGGAGCTATAATGCACATCACTCAAATGAATGACTACACAGTCTATACCATTCCGCAAAAACTGGATGTACTCACTGCCCCCCAAGTCGAAGAAGACCTTCTTACACTTATTGAACAGGGGACTATGCAACTTGCCACCGATTTTTCCCAATGTAGCTACGTTTCAAGTGCAGGTCTTCGCATACTTCTTGTTGCCTCAAAAAAATTAACGTCGCATCAAGGAAAGTTCGTTCTTTTCGGAATGAGTGAACTGGTTTACAGTGCATTCAAACTCGCAGGATTTAATCAAATTATGAATATTCAGGAAACCTTAAACTAAAATATGGAGAAAACAATGCAAAGTTTTAATTACACGACACGCATTACCGAAGATTGGGCAGAAATTTATTTCAATGGAGAATTAACAGCATCAGATGCTCAACGTATTTATAAAGCGGGTGAAGCTATTATCAAGTCGGGAACCCCTACCCTTCGAATCAATCTTGAAAACTGCTCTTCTATCAGCGTGGAAGGGGTAGGTTGCATTCTCGGATTGAATCAAAAAATTAATGAAATCCCTGGTGGTATTTTAGAAATTCGCGCCCCACAAAGTCAAGTTCGTGGCGCAATTACTGTTGCAGGCCTTGATTTCTTAATTGTTGCAGACGCAGAAGAAGATCACATCACACAATATTTAGATGTAACCCCTTATGACAAAGGAGATCAACTTGTTTTAACAGCCAAAGGATCCTTAAACGTATTTTCGGTTAAATGGCTAGTTGAAGATGTTCGTGCATGGATTGAGGTGGGATGTGCAAACGTTGTGATTGACACAAGCAAAATTTCGTATATGAGTTCAGCGGGGATTCGTTCACTTTTACTCATCAATAAAGAATTGCGTGCTGCCAGTGGCTCATTCAACTTGATTAACCCCTCTCAAGAAATTCGTTCCATCCTTCAAATGGCTGGTCTCGAATCCATTCTCATCTCTCAATAACCCAAGATATTATCATGAAAATATTCCCTCTTGTTACATGTTGCGCAATAACTATGTTAGGTTTTGGATGCGCTCAGAATAATGTTGCGCCGACAACATACGCAACTCAACCCGGCGTATGGAAAGAAGTCAAAGATTTACAAGTTGAAGCGTGGACATCTAAGCCAGAATTTGCCCAAAATTATATTGTTGTTTGTTTTTTTAACACTTGGTGTCCAGAGTCGCGCAAAGCGATTCGTCAACTTTCCGATATCCAAAAAGAATTTACAAACCGCGCTGTTTTTGTTGGCGTCAGTGATGAACCCATCCAAACCTTAAACGATTTCAAAAAAAATCGTGCAGAAATCCAAATTCCATTAGGTAGTGATACTCAAAAGCGCCTCTACGAACAACTTGGATTATTTGGAACACCTCACGTCATTGTAATTGAACCTACTCAACATGTGGTTGTATGGGAAGGGAATCCTTTGGGTAATAATAAAACGCCTGCATTTAACGCTGCTCAAATGGAAAAAATTGTATCAATAACCCGTCCGAAACAATAACCCTTTTAGCCGACATGGAGGTTTTATGAACCTTTACAAAAGTGGTATTGTTTTCGCTTTAATCCTAGGTTCACTGGGAGTTTATGCGCAAAATGATACCGTCTCGCCCGAAACAGTCATTCCTGTTTCTCCGCAACGAATCCGACAAGGTCAGTTCAAGTTTGTAACCGTCTCTTTAGGAGACAGTATCGCGTTTAACAACGATGCAGGCTATCTGAAATTTGAGGCACATCAAGGCAAAGTTGCCGTGGACCTCAATGGAGATGGCACCATTTCAGATGATGAACGTGCAAAAGCAGCTACACCAGGCTATCCTTTTGAAGTTAAGTCCAAAATTGGCCCCTATTATTTACGATTTTTTAAGGATGCCCAAAATCGTTGTATGGTAGGAAGTATGACTGATCTTGAGGGTGTTGATAACAAAAACAACATCAAAATTTCAATTCAAAACACACAACCCACTGCTGATTTTAGCAAAAATGCAGGGGTATCATTAAAAATTGGGAATGCAGAAAAAATAAATATTCCCAAACAAGGTGCTGTCACCATTGGAAATCAACAAGTTTTTGTTCATTTTGATCCCCAAACAAACCAAGTCAAATACGTTCCAACAAAATTTGATACACATGCGTTGCGTGTGAATTATGACACCACACAACCTTGGCGCGTTTCGACCGTCATGATTCCCGCGATGAATAAACCCGATGCCCCCGCTCTTTTTGCAACATCGCAAGGCAGTGATCAATCTTTGATTATCGAAAAAGGGGTTTACTATCGTGTAAAATTCACGCTTGTAAATGAAAAAGATCCCTCGGTGGTCATCTCAACGCCTTATCGCAATTTCAAGATTTACGATAAAGACACCGAAATATCTTTGAATAATCAATTAGAGTTGGTGTGCAAAGTTGTCCCTGAAAAAAAGAAAAATACATTTAAACTTCAAGGTTTTTCTTTCAAAACTAAAGAGTCGACTTTCCAAGATAGAGTGACCCCTCCAGGGATTTACTTGAGAAAAGCTGATGGCACTGAAACCAAGCTTACACAAACGGCCTATGGCTGAGGCAGTCTTTGTAACAATACCGTGAGTATTGATGATAAAGACCTTGATGGAGAGCTTGTAATTCGTGTCGGCAAAAAAGAATCAGGATTGGAAAAGGTCTTTAAAATCAAAGAGATCAAATAATCCAAATACTCTATTCAAGTTACTGAGTTTAAATCAAAATATTTAAACTCAGTTTTTTTATTTTAAATAAATGGTTAAACTTGACGATCGAGAATAAGTTCTTCAACTACACGTTTTGTAATTGAGTTAAAATCATCAAAAGGAAGAGTAGCGCTTGCAGCCATATCGTGTCCGCCTCCCCCTAAACGGCGGGCAGTAGGACCCACGGGCCATGTTCGATGCTTGGAACGGAACGAAATTTTTGTTCCCGATGATATGTTCATGATAAAAGCAACCACCTCAACCCCTTTGATTGAACGAACTTGATCTAATAAATCATCGGAGGAATCAAGCGTAATACCGTGATGTTGGAGAACTTCATCTGAGGCACAAATAACAGCAAGGCTTCCATTTTCAAAAAATGCGGTATGATTTAATACAATATCGGTCTCACCCTGCACTTGTTTGAGCGGACGAGAAAACCATAAATCTTCAATAATCCATTGATATTCTGCCCCTGCCTCCATCATAATCGCCGACATCCTTAAAGCACTAGGCGATGTATTTCCAAAACGAAAACATCCCGTATCTCGCAATATCCCCATAAGGAGAGCTGTTGCGGTTTGCGCAGAAATATACCAAGAGGCACGATAAAGGACGTCTGCAATAATTTCAGCGGTAGCCGATGCATTCATGACAAAGTTTTCAACCCCATAACGATGATTATCAACATGATGGTCGATCACATATATCGGGAATTTGAGTTCTGCAACATCAGAACACGCCCCAATATTCAAACGCGGAAAGTTAGCGGTATCGACCGCAAAGAGAGAGGTGATATTATACTTCTCTAAAGCTTCATCGCATGATGAACAAATGTCAAGAGAAGGAAGCAAACGTTGATATTCAGAAGGGACACCTTCAGGCAAAATAATGCAAACAGAATGACCTTTATCCTTTAATGCTGACCCAAGCCCAAACATAGAGCCTAACGCATCACCATCCGGGCGCACATGCCCCGCAATCGCAATCGATTGATTTAAAGGAAGTTGATTCAAAAAGCCAATCAATTTTTCAATCATAAAGACCTCAATTTATCGTGGTAAAAGAAACTTAAATACCGTCTTCATCCTCTTCGTCAGGAATGGGATCCATATTTTCAATAATCCCCACAACACGGTCGGCACGTTCCATCGTTTTATCTTGAATAAAATTTAAGATAGGTGTAAACTTAATCACTACCACCTTGGCAAGATGTTGTTGGAAACGAGCACGGTATTTCTTTAAGAACTCCATAGCTTTGGCTTCAGCTGAAGCGCCACCCATTCCAAACAAACTTACATAAACATTACATTGATGTAAATCTGGAGAAGTGACAACGTGAGTAATACTAATTAAACCATTGCCTTCCCATTCTTTTTCAATCGCAGCAGCGATTTCACGTTTAAGCAATTCATTAACGCGGTCTAAGCGACTAACACCTTTCATATCACATCTCCTTCATTTATAGAGGGGGGTTAAACAAAATACTTTAAATTCTATACTTTAAAATAATACAAAAAGCACCAATTGTCAAGCGGAAAGCCAAATAAAGCAAGAAAAAAGAAAAATTGATTAAACTACTTCACGATGACGATGTTTTGACGGAGGGCGTTTATACTTGCGTGTTCCGCGTACTTCAAGTGCTTCATTTTGACGAATCTCATCACGCGCATGAATTAATTGAAAAACATTTTCAACATAATCTTTGACTAAATCAAATTGAAGCGAATAATATTTCCATAAACCCGCTTTACGAGATT
>CAZIVM010000033.1:0-19153 GCA_964542845.1 uncultured Victivallales bacterium | reverse complement strand
ATTTACGATGCGTGATGGTTTAACGATTAAGGGTGGATATTTGGGCAGAGGAGCCGACGCTTCAACACGCGCACTTAATTCAAGTTTGACCTATGATTATGTTTCACCAACTATCTTCAGTGCCGATTTAAAACGTAACGACATTTACTTATGGAATAGCGAAACTAAAACGCTTGAGATTAGTAATATTTCAGATAATGCACAATGTGTCATGGTGTTCCCAGAAAATATAACCGCCGCAACCGTCATTGATGGAATTACATTTAAAGGAGCTGTTCCTCAAACTTCAGAAATTACTGGCGCAGCTGTTTCGATTCCATCTAGTACTTCTTTGGTCACTTTGAGAAATTGTGCGATTATAGAAAACTATGCCCCTGTATTGAGTTCAGGAAGTGCATTGGCAGGTCTTTATATTGTGGGGGGTAACGTTGAAAATTGTTACTTTGCATATAACCGTAACGATACATTGTCTAGTGCATCAGCAGTACCTTATCAAGGCGGAACGCATGTTGTGGCTGGTGCGGCAAAAATTAAAGGTTGCGTATTTAAATACAACTTTGCATGTGATGAAAATAAAAGAGGTTCAACGGGTGGCGCACTTCGATTTGTAAATGCAACAGGTGCCGAAGTAAGAGCTTGTCAGTTCATCCAAAATGCTGCAGGGCGTCAAGGTGGCGCAATTTGGACAAATTCTCCAATTAACATTTACAACTCATTGTTTGCGAACAACGAATCCTATGGTGTAGATGGGGATGCGTCAAGCTGTGGCGGTGCGATTGCATGTAACACAGGAACAGCTTTCACTGTTAAAGTTTATTTCTCTACAATTGTATCTAATAAAGCGAATTATGGTGGCGCAATTCATGCGGGAACATCACGTTTAGAGGTTGCTTACAGTGCCCTTTGGAATAACGAGGCGAATACAGGAAGTTTATTATATAATACTGCAACGCTTACAAATTGTGCATATAATGGGACGATTAGTGCCACAACTCCAATTTCGGAAACATCGTCTTATATATTAGCGAATACAAATAATGAGCGATTAGGGCCTCGTTTTGTTAATCCTTCATTAACTGCAGGTGTACTTGCAGAATCCTCGGATTATAATTATGATTGGTCGCTTGCAGAATCATCAATGTTGATTAATCGTGCATTAAATTTAATCTCTATGAATGAAGATATCGAAGGGACGCTTCGTCCGCAATGCACTTATGCAGATTTAGGGGCATATGAATCAAAATTACTTGGGGTGCCAACCTTTACTGTGGTTGATTTTAAACCGACACCTGCAACAAGTGTAAACCAAAACGTAGATGTATCAGACATTAATCCCTCAACATATTCCTCTTCGATTGCTTATGAATCTGATCAACGTTATCTTGAAGGAGAATATCCTTATACAATTACCTTTACAAACACAGATAATGGATGGACATCTCCTTATACGTATTCAGGCATATTAACGGTTTCTGGAATGCCCGAAAATGTATTATGTGTGAGTGTTGAAGGTCAAGGTCGTAAAGATGGGGAAGGGTGGCAAAATGCGCTTCCGTTCTCTCAAATGAATGCGATTATTGATTCGGCACGTCTTACAGGCAAAGCGATTTGGTTAAAACAAGGAATCTATTCTGTGACTGAAACGCTTGTTATTCCCGCTGATGTTGCTATTTATGGTGGCTTTGTTAATGAGAACCTTGAGTCGAGACGTGTGCTTTCAGATCTTAATGGTGATGGCGTACTCTCTCCCTGGGAGTATGGAAACGAAACCATTTTTGATGGCTCAAGTTGTAACGGTGCGGTATTCTCATTCACTGGATCTGATCTTGTATTAGACGGTGTGGTTATTGTAGGCGCAGCGCAAAATGCGATTTCTTCAACCTCAGAAAATGCAACTTTACGAGGTGTTACACTTCGTTATAATACGTTAGCACCTTCTGTGAATATGAGCGGATTTATGACAATGAGTGAATGTTTGTTCTTAGGGAATATTTTAAGTGTGAATGTTGCTTCTGCAGTCACTGTCCCTACGCTTAATATTTCAAACAGTGTATTTATTGGAAATGCAAACACCTCCGCGGGTTCAGTTATTCGTGCGTCTGAAAATGCGTATGTAACATTGAACAATAGTTTGGTTGCGAACAATCAAGCGGATGGTGGCATCATTAAAATGAATGGATCTGCAAGTACATTCAGTTCTGTTAACACAACGTTTGTAAACAACTTAACTTCTGCAAGTACATGGTTAAATATTGCTTCAAATAACGGCACTGTAAGTAATGCTATTTTCTGGGGAATTTCAGGGTCGATGGGAATCGCATCTGGCGTTACAACATTGAATAATTGTGCGGTTGAAGGGTTAAGCGGATACACTGTTAACTTAGATCGTGTGAATGCCAATATTCGGGGGCCACATTTTGTGAATCCATCACAACAAGTCGGTGCGCCATCTACGATTAATATGGATATTGCGTATAAAACGAATTGGCGTTTGACTTCAACTTCTACAATGATCAATCGCGGTCTTACCACGAGTGCTGTAGGGCTTGATTTAGATAACGAACAACGTATTAAACGTTTAGTTGTTGATATGGGTGCGTATGAAAACAATGCAGCAGGTTATCCGATTTATGAACCTGAATATGCATTACCTGTTGGCTCTGATCTTTCGACATTTAAACCTACTATTTCACCCAACTCTTATAATGCGACTGTTCAATTTGAAGTCCCTGTAGATGTTCCTGTTCCTGCGGGTTATTATCCGTTTACAGCCGAATTGACGCATACAGATCTTGAAAGATGGCAAACACCCATTACCATTAAAGGGGCGGTTTCTATCTCTGATGGAATTCGTTATGTTACTTTGACTGGATCAGGCACAAAAAATGGTTTGACATGGGAAAATGCCGCTTCTGCTACGCAAATCAATGAGATGTTGCAAGTGGTAAGTTCTTATCCATCCACAGAGATTCGCGAAGTTCGCTTAGCGGGCGGAACTTATAGTGGAACAGGGGCAACGGCCTTTGTGATCCCACAAGGAATCACATTGCGTGGGGGATATAATGAAACAACAAAAGTTGTTGAACAAGGTGTCACAACAACATTGGCTCACGGCGGGACAGGTCGAATTGTTCAACTCGTTGGTTGCAATGAAACCGATACCTATAAAACAACACTTGAAAATGTTTATGTTAATAATGGTCGCGCTTATCAAGGTGCGGGGATTTATGCGGGAAGTTTTGCACAAATTATTGGATGTACTATCCAAGATTGTATTGCAGAACATCAAGGGGGTGCGATTTATGCTGAATCCAATGTTTCAATTATTAATAGTACAATGTCTCGAAATAGTGCCTCTGATTGTGGCGGTGCTATTTATGCAAGCAACTTTATCAATATTGAAGGTTCGATTTGTAGTTCAAATAAAGCAACCCGTCTAGGGGGTGGCGTTTATGCCAGTGGTAACTTTACCATTACAAACACCGAATTCAAAACCAATAGTGCGCTTGTGAGTGGGGGAGCTATTGCCACCTCCGCTGTTTCTCAGATCGCCACAGACTCACTCTTTAACTGTTTGTTTGTTGAAAATACCGCAACCGAACAAGGGGCTGCTATTTACATGATTAAGGATGCAAGTTCTTCGCTTAATATTGCGATTGAAGCTTCTCAATTCTATACCAACAAAGCAAGAGGCGCAGGTGGTGCTGTTTACTTAGGTGATGTTGGTTTGGAAATGACGGCGTGTCATTTGATTGGAAATACAGCGGGTGTTCGTATTAATTCTGCGTTAGGTTTAGGCGGAGCGTTATATCTTGGCGGTTCAACGAACGCTATTTATAACTCAATTATTGCAAACAACAATGGTGAGAATGATGGAGGCGCAATCTTTGCAATGAACAACTTGAATATTGTGGGTTGTGCGATTTATAATAATACAGCAACGAGTGTAGAGTCAACGTTATCTGAAGGGGGCGCAATTGCTTGTATGGGAGCATTAACAATCAATGCGTGTACCGTTGTAAATAACGTCTCTGCAAACGGACAAAGCGTGGTGGGTGATGTTGCATCAAGTAGCGCGCAAAACTCAATCTTCTGGGGCAATCTTCCTGCACACACAAATGTCACCACAGATTCTTGTGCATTAACAGGTATTGTTTTAGAACCCACAAGTTCAAATATCGCCCTTTCAACAGAAAATGATAGTGTCTATGGACCTCGCTTTGTTGCGCCCACAACATGGCAAGGTTGCAACGCGTTAAGAACACACACCGAAATCTTGAATGCTAATTTTGCATTGAATGACAGCTCTCCCTGTGTAAACTGGGGTGATGCCTCACGTATTACATTGACTACCGATCTTAAAGGGAACCCACGTGTCCAAAACAAATATATGGATATTGGGGCTTACGAATCCTCATTTAAAGGGATTCCTAAATTCTTCTTTGCGGATTTCACAAACTTCGTTTATAATGGTAGCGAACATGAAATTAGCATGACTTCAACCACACAAATGCGTGAAGAATCCTATACCGTTGATATTGTTTATCTTCCTATCAATGAAAAACCAACGAATGCAGGGGATTACTTATTCTATTGTCAGTTGCCTGAAAACGATATATGGCAAAATAGTGCGATGATTCCTTTCCGTGTCGCGCCCATGGCATTAACGCCTGAACAAATTGTGATTACGGTTCCCACTGAACTTGGTAAGCCTGCAGAACTTTCATTCCCAGGCGTAACTCCTCAACCGACATTGACAGACTCTACGGTAACGTTCTTCCCATTAGCCCCAGGCGAATTGCCTGCTGAATATGGCGAATATGTCGTCATGGTTGATATGATTAACAATTATTCGGGAACAGATAGTGCCATTGCATTCTTTGATGCACCTGCACCGCTCATGCTTACCATTTCAATTAATCCAACAACATCGGTCTATACGGGTGATGTGATTTCGCCTGCCCCTGTCATCTTTGTTGTAGATACAATTCAACGAACAGAAGGCGCTGTTTACCAAGTTGAGGTTTATAACCAAAATGATCGCAGTACGGTCCTCCAAAATGTGGGAACATATGATATTCGCGTGATTTCACGTGCATACGGTATTGATTCTACTTTTGTAAGTGCCTACAAGATTACACCAGTTAAATTGACTGTAGATGATGTGATTATATCTAATACGCGTCATATATATGATGGTACGGGTAAAAATCTCACTGTTGAATTACGCAATGGTAAACCCATTATTGAGAATGTGGATTATCGCATTGAATTTAGTGGTATTCCTGTAGGTGGAAAACCTGTCAATATTGGTTCATACGATGCAACGATTTACTTTATCAATGGAAATTATGAAGGTCGTTTCACCTCAAAATTGGTGATTGAAGATCCCACGATTCGTTATGTGACCCTGACTGGTCGTGGCGATCAAACAGGAAATTCATGGGAAAATGCCGCTCCCGCAGATCGCTTGTCAACCTTCTTTATTACGTCTACAATTGAACAAATTCATATTGGCGCTGGGACTTATTATGCGCCTGCAGGAACGACAGGTTATACGATTGGCGCAAGTATGCGTGTTTATGGTGGATATCCAGTTGATCCTGCCGAAGAAGGGGCTGTTCGAAACGTTCTTGCCCATACAACACGCTTTACAATTGCAATGAGTTCAACGACGGGTCGTGTTGTACAAATGGTTCGTGGAACCCAAGAGATTCCAACCACTTTGGATGGAGTCACCATTTCTGGCGGTAACTTAACAGATCCTACATTGATGGGCGCAGGTGTTCTTGCTGGACGTCATTCCTATTTGAACAATGTTATCATTGAAAATAATAGATCTTCATCTTCGGGTGCAGGACTTGCTATTTTGGAAGGTGGCGTTACTTTAGATTCCGTGATTATTCGTGAAAACGAATCAACACTTAATGGTGCAGGAATCTATATTCATACAACAAGTGTCGAACCCGTTGTGATTAATTCAGGCTCAATCCAATTGAACCGTGCGCGTCAACAAGGGGCCGGGGTTTATTTAGGATTGGGCGTATTGAATATGAATTATGCCCATGTTTCGGGAAATAGCACGACATCTGCAGGTATCCAAAGTGGTGCAGGATTATTTGTGGCTACAGAAGATGCAACCTTAAACAGCGTTACCGTTTCAAATTGTACATTCGAATACAATAGTGCGGAAGGCTCAGGAGGAGCGATTGCCTCTAGTGCGCAAGCAATTCCATTACAAATCACCTCTAGCATATTCTATCAAAATAAAGCGATTGCAAATGGGGGTGCGATTAGTTTAATCAGCAACAATAATAGTGTTCAACGTTGTTACTTGTTCAACAATAGAGCATCGGGTAATGGAGGTGCGATTGCACAGCTTACGGGTACAAACAATATGATTGCAAATAGTGTAATTGCACATAATAGTGTAATTAGTGCAATTAGTGTTGGGGGTGGTATTTATTGTGAATCGAATACTCAAGTGAATAACTGTACGATTGTTAAAAATAGTGCATTGTTAGGAACCGTGGGTGGTGTTTCTGCTCCGAATGATGCGGTTGCCAATAGTATTATTTGGGGCAATAACGCTGAAAATATGACTCAAGTGCCTGATGGAATGACGATGATTTATTGTGCGGTTCAAGATGGCGATGATACGTCTCCAATGATTGCATTGTCAGGTGATAAAACATCACGTAGAAGTCCGAGCTTTATCAAAGTCAATGATGCAGTGGGTGCGATGGATTCTAGCGTATCTGCACAAGCGTTTATGACCTCTTTCAATTACGCATTGAATAGCAATTCCATCTGTATTAATCGTGGTTCAAATATTGTGAATAGCGGTTTTGTCGACATCCTCGGCGCAAATCGTTTACAACGAAATTACATGGATATGGGTGCGTATGAAAGTGCGGACCTCGGAAATATCGTTGTGATTTATGAAGGTGCAGGTACATACTATTATCGTAATTCACCTTATGAAGTTGTCCCGAACGTTAACTTGCCTTTAACTGTAGCAGGACACCATACTTATAATGGGTCAACAACTGCGCCTTCCAACGTTGGTACCTATAATCTTAAGTATGTCATCGATGAAAACTTAACGGGTGTTGATTGGAATATTTCGGATCAAGATGTTTTAACTATTTTACGTTATACCCTAACGAAGTTCGAACTCGATCCTTTAACGCCTCCAGACAATGAGATCTTCCAAGGCGATTCATTTACAATCCGTATTGAATTGGATACTTTCAATATCTTGACAACCCCAATTTCTGTTCATGTGAATATGGATAATAAGTATCTCCGTGCAGATACCAGTGTGATTTCTATTCTTCCAGGAACAAATGTAGGGACTTTGGTTGTCAAAGCGATTGCGCGTGTTGGTGGATCTGATCCTGTTGCGACACCTGTTTCGATTTCTATTCCAAACTATGTCTATTCTGATAAGATGCCACAAACTGTAAACATTCTTCCAAAAGAAGGACTCTTTGTCATTACGATTGATCCAGCGACAACTATTGAAGAAAACGAATCTGTGAATGTGAACATTCATTTAACACAACCTCTTGATAGTGCAATTACATTACGTCTTGCGACAGATCCAGACTTGATTGTCGGAATGGATGAACGTGCTGTCTCATCTATTGTTATCCCTGTTGATGTCACCACATTCTCGCTTCCTCTCAAAGCATTCCCGCGTTTAGGGACTCAAAATGAACGTACAACGCAAATTAGCATTTCAGGAAATGAAAATATCTTACCTTCAGGTGTTACTTTGGGAACAGATTCAGTTACCAATGTCTCCATTGGAGATCATTCTAATTTGGCAACGATGGTAGTTGTGGCCAAAGATCAAGATGGGAAAGTGATTACGGCTTCATCTTATGGTAAAACAATTACGTTAGAAGCAACTTTGACGCGTGCAAATAATAGCGGAAGTGATTTGAGCGTTAATATAGCGTCGAACACACCTGCGATTTATGGGACATTTACTCCTGCAACCTTGACTTTTGCCAATGGGTCAAATACAGCGACCGTTACCACAACGTCTCCATTTATCTTTGGTGAACCACAACGTGAAGTTGTTTTTAGCGCAACACCAAATCAACCCACCGACGGTATCCAAGATGGAACTCCAACCCACCTTGATTTTGTTGTAAATCCTGCAGAAAATGTAGCAACTGTTGCAATGGCTATTGCTGATTCACGTGGCGTATTTGGCGCTTCAACAGTGTTGGTTGAAGGCGACACCTGTTTGGTAAAACTTACCTTAGATCGTCCTAACCTTTCAGCAGAAAATATTAAGGTGGATATCGACTACGGCGTTTATGCCTATCGCTTCTTGAATCCTTTAACAACGGCGATGATTGCACCTCATATGGACAGCGTTATCTTTGAGTTAACCACGGTAGATGTCGTGGGGATTGATCCCGACTTTACGTTTGCATTAACCGCAAAGCCACAACCTGTTTCTGGGATGAATACCGCTGTTCAGCCCCAAACCAATATCACGTTGAAAGATAACAAAATCCCAACGACACTTTCGCTTTATACGAATACGTTGGAAGATCCATTATCTAATATAACCGTCAATATGGGTGAAAGTATCAATTTGATTGCAAAATTGAATCGTAGTGTGAATAATCGTAACGAAGTGGTTCGTTTACCCGTTGATTTCAACGAATTTACAGGTAACTTTATTGCGTTGGATGGATCTCCTGTCTCTTCAGAAACCACCACGATTGATCTTCCTATCGGTAGCGACAGTGTGGCTTTAGCCTTGAATACGGCGTTTGTGACTTCAAATGTCTCCACAAAAATCGATATTCATGCAACACGCTTTGCTTTAATTGATACGCCATTCACAATGGGTAATGACAACAGTGTAACGATTAATATCCAAAATGTTGATATTGATTATAACGATTTTGGAGTCGCATACACTGTTTCTGAAAATCCAATGAAAGAAGCCGTTGCCGTTACAGATACGGTCATGTTGCTCTATAAAGGGCGTCCGCAAGCGATTTCATCAGACCTCTTGTGTAATATGACTATTGATGCAGAATTAAAGATTAATTCTGCATTGACGCGCACCATTCCAGCGGGGCATACCTCTGTAACCGGCACCTTGAATCCAGAATATGTTTCCGCTTACTACCATAATATGAAAAATGGAAATATCAAAGTTTCAACAACGCTTGAATCTATTGATACTCATGTTTCTATCCCTGTGGCTGTCGAGGATAATCCATGCCGCACGGCAACACTTTCTGCTAACACTTCACGCGTTACTGCCGGAAGCTCATTTACTTTGACTGTAACCTTGAATGCTGAAAACCAATCTGGTGCAAATGTAGTCTTACCTTTAGTCTATAACGATGTATCAATCTTTGAAACGTTTATCCAGTCAATCATTATCGCGCCAGGTCAATCTCACGCTTCGGTCTCATTAACGGTTAAGAATGGTTTCTATCTTGATGCGTCTGCCGTGATTGGATTCGGCGATATTTCTGGAATCCGTTTGACAGATGCGACCCCAGAAGGTCATGTAACCGTCGCGATTGCAAATAGTGCATCATTAACTTGCGGTGTTGCAATTCAATCTATTAATAGCGTTGAAGAAACAACAGATACGCATTATGCACACGTTGTAGAAAGTGATGTGGTAACGCTTCGCATGTTTGCCTCAAATACACTTGCATCACCTTTGACATTCCCCATCCAAAATACAAATGCAACATGGATATTGAATTGTCCTGATAGCGTTGTCATTTCAAAAGGACAATCCTTTGTCGACTTTACAGTGACGGCAAAATACGAGGGCGATTTCCAAGGGGCGCGTCATGCCTTGATTAACTTTGGAGAGATTCCATATCCTGAAGTGAATGTGGGTGTAGATTCTCAAGTGGCCCTTTTCCTTACCGATAAGCCTGAGGTGATGACAACGGTATCTTCGGTTTCAAATATTGTTGAAGGTGCTTTGGCAACTGTTGATATTAATATTAGGCAATTGAATGCAAGTGGTCAAACGCTTAAAGTCCCTGTTCATGTGTCTGCGACTGTTCCATTAGATGAACTTTTTGTAGATGCAGAAATTCAATCGGGTCTTATTTATGTCTCAATTGAAGATGGTGTGGATAATGGTTCACGATTCTTCTCTTCTAGAAAACGTTTGGGCACGCACGATGATGCGATTGTAACTTACACGATTGATCCAGCAGAATTAAACGCATTAGGTTTAAGTGTAGAAGGAACTGGTGTTTCAACAACATCAATTCAAAACGATCCTGATTATCGTTTAGATGCAACAATATCAATGCCCGCAAATGTTTTTGAAGGCGAAACAGTTCCTGTAACGGTGACTTTAAGTGATGTTAATAATTCAGGAGATACTATTTATGTTGAATTGTTAACAACCACTCAAACGCCAGATGTTCAAGATGTATGGGCCAACTCATCATACTTTGTCACTATCGCAAATGGTGATACAATGGGCGTCCTTGACATCCAAACAACAAACACCTATGGTTATAATATGCTTCGCGTGGGTCGCGCCATGGTTGTTGCCCCCAATACACTGATTAATGTGGGTGAATTTGCCGATGTAAATGTGATTGGAAAAGAGCATCTTGTCGGGGTTTATTTCGATGTGAAAGAAGTGACTGTTACCGAACCTTTAGAAGGAGATACGTTAGAGGTTGAGGTTACACTCAAACGTGCTGAAATTGGTCCTAAAAACTTAGCCTTTGAAGTGCCATTTATCATTTCCGGCTCTGCCGTCCAAGGGGTAAACTTCTCTCTTACATCATTAAGATTTACTTTTGCCGAAGATGCCTCTGAAGCCAAAGCAACGTTCATTATTCGTAATGATAAAGTCTATACAGAGCCCTTATCTGTGATTGTCAATATTTATAGCAACGATCCTAAAGTGGCGATTATGCAACCTGACGCAACTCGTTTTGTATCTCATACTATTTGGATTGAAAACATTGATCCTCCTGCATCAGCTACAGCCATTGAGTTTGCAGGTAATACCTATACGGATGTGCTTCAATCTGACTTCACTTATCTCCATGTTCGTTTGATTCAAGATAATATTGAAGATTATGATGTGGTCTATGATTTCACAGGAACAAATGGTCGTTTAGGCACCCACTTTAAGATTTACAATATGGCAACAACTCCTTATGAAGAGGTCACCACACGTCAATATGTTTATACGGTTCCAAAAGGGACAGAGAACATGTCATTCTGTGTTGTCCCTGTTCGCACGGATATTGCTTCTACGAAAAAGATTCGTGTGAATGCACAAATTGTTCCACGGAGTACAAAACGTCCTGTCAATAGTCAGAAACGTAAAGCGTATGTAAACATTATTAATGATAATCCTTCTGCATACCCAGATGATTATGCCATTGATCGTTTGGAATTACCTGATCTTGTAGAAGTGTTAATTGATGTGACTTCAAACGACCGTTGTTATGAAAAAACCAATAATAACATTGCTGAGTTGGTCTTAACAGATGTTGACTCCTTGTCCGTATTAGGGCGTCCGCTCTCCATTATTGATGGCAAGGTTTGTTATAACTGTAATGGAATGGATGTGCCTCCTGAAGGGGTAGAGGATACCTTTAATTATCAAATTACGCAAGCAGGAGCAGGAAGAACATGGGGTCAAGTCACCGTGGTCATTGGTTCAAAACATACACGTTATACCACTCAAGAAATTGTAACACCCTATTTTACTAGCCGTCCTTCAATTGTGGGATATTACTATCCTGTATACCCCACCAGCTTATCGGCTTCATTAAAAGCAAAACGTGTTTCGATTTCTACAAATTGGAAGAAAGATATGCCTACTTTTGATGTTTCATTAAAATCAAGAATTGCTCTTTTCAATTCTAAAGTGGTTTCAAATGTAGCTAGTCGAGGAATCTTCTTCTACGATATCTTTAATGATAGCTATTATGATACGAGTGTTCAAAAACGTTGGTTAGGTCTCTCTTTATACTATAAAGCGATCCGTAATAAGAAAACCGTTTATGAGCCTTTAGGCGGCATGATGTTGGTGCCTCCAGAGATTGATCCTATTTCTGAAGACTCTCCGTCCTTCAATTCGGACAACATAATAGTTGACGATAAAGGCAATTATATATTGAGAGTTCCAGGGAACTACTTTGGGAATGCTCCTGTAGCCTATCTTGAGTATCAACAACCTTATCGCACTTCATCATGGGTGGTTAAACGTATTCGTCTTTCTGTGGTAACATCGTTCTACTTGAACGGAGAAAAGATCAATTGTAAAAATACTGAATATGGTGAAGGAGGCGTCTTATATCTTAAGTTGCCCAAAAAAGCACCAACAAAGCGTTATTCAGATCGTTTTGACCTCTTGATTTATTCGGGCATGGGATACCGTGCAGCACCGCGATTACCGCTGATTAACAACATTCCTAACTGGAAGTAATCTTTAACTTCAAGCAGCCCTTGATCAAACCAAGGGCTGCTTCTTTTTCGTGATATGCAAGATTTTCAACTCTCTTTAGATTCATCGCAAACGAATGATCCTTTAACGGCGTTAGTGGTAACGGATCTCTCGTTAGATCAATATTTGAGCTACACAATCCCTGAAAAACTTCAGTCGAATATTCGGGTGGGGTGTCGTGTATTTGTTTATGTTCGCAATGATTTGCGTAAAGGGTACGTGATGGCTATACAGCCACAGAGTCAGTTAAACTATCAAGGAAAGCTTCGTCCGATTCACGGCATTTGCTCGGATGAACCGAGTTTGCCTCAAACTTTGATTGCCTTAGGCGACTGGATGGCGAATTACTATTGTTGTGCGCAGGAAGCTGCGATTCGCACGTTATTGCCGGGGGCAGTGCGGAGTGGAAAGATTAAGCCTAAAAAGGTATCGTATGTGGGCATTGTTGATGTCGAACGCGTTCATGACTTTATGCAAAAGGAAGGAAAACGCAAAAAAGCACAATCGCAACTTTTGCAGAATATAATGAATTATCCTGAAGGGGTTCTTCGGAAAACATTGACCGAGGATTCGTCAACGGCATCTTCGCATCTTAAAAAACTTTTGGATGCGAATTTGATTTGGCAAGAAGAACGCTTGGTTGAAAATGATGAGGAGACGGGACCAAGTGTGATGCGTTCTCAACCGCTTGAGTTGAACATCGAACAGCAGCGTGCCTATGATAAATTGGTGGAAATGATGCAACATCGTTTTCAAAATCCGAATTGTAAAGATCCGCATACATTATTATTATATGGGGTCACTTGTAGTGGAAAAACAGAAGTTTATTTACAGGCGATTGATTATGCGATTCAACAAGGAAAAGAAGCGATTGTGTTGGTGCCAGAGATTGCGCTGACCCCCCAAACGGTGCGTCGATTTGAGGCGCGGTTTGGACGTCAAGTGAGTGTGCTTCATAGCGCATTGACCGACAGTGAACGCTACAAAGAGTGGAACAAAATTAATGATGGAAAAGTCAAAATTGCAGTGGGCGCGCGCTCAGTATTATTTGCCCCTTTTCAAAATTTAGGACTCATCATTGTTGATGAAGAACATGAAGGCACCTATAAGCAAGGGGAATCGCCCCGCTACCATGCGCGCGATGTTGCTGTGGTGCGCGGACTCAAAGAGAATGCCATTGTCGTGTTAGGGAGTGCAACGCCATCTTTTGAATCGTTTTTGAATGCGAAAACTTCACGGTATGCGTTGGCAACATTAACGCAACGTGCGGAACAAAACCCGTTGCCCAATGTTGAAATCGTTGATATGCGTATTGAAAATAATGATAAAGGACCCTCTCTTTTTTCAGAACGACTGGTCAATGCGATGCGCGATCGTTTATATTCGGGGGAACAAACGATTTTATTTTTGAATCGACGAGGCTTTGCGCGTCAACTCCATTGTGATAATTGTGGTTATGATGCGGTTTGCACAGAGTGTTCTGTGAGTTACACTTACCATAAATCGCGCGAGATGTTGATGTGTCATTTTTGTGGAGAGACGGTTCCAGCGCCCTTGGTTTGTCCATCTTGTAACGACAAAAATATTCGATATTCAGGATCGGGAACCGAAAAGATAGAGCTTGCCTTGCAAAAATTATTTCCGTCGGCCGTGATTGCGCGTATGGATTCGGACACGATGACCAAGGCTGAAGATTATGAAAATACGTTGCGCGCATTCCAACATGGTGAAATCAATATTTTGTTAGGGACGCAAATGATTGCAAAAGGTCTCCACTTCCCTCGCGTAACTTTGGTGGGGATTTTGAATGCGGATTTAAGTTTATTGATGCCCGATTTTCGCGCGGAAGAGCGCACGTTTCAGCTTCTCACACAGGTCGCGGGGCGCGCAGGACGAAGCTCGCTAGAAGGCGAAGTTATTGTTCAAACCCGTTCTCCGTTTAACCCCGCCATTCGTTATGCGCTGACCCATGATTTTGATGGTTTTTGGGAAGAGGAGTCGCAAATTCGTGAGGATTTAGAGTATCCTCCTTTTCGACGAATGATTGCGGTCTATTTTCGTGCAGATGATGAAGCATTGGTTCAAGAAGCCTCTCAACAGTTTTACGAACAGATTTTAAATTATTTAGATGAATGGGTCGAATGTACCCCACCATTGCCGGCTCCTGTCGAACGTATTAAGGGGAAATTTCGCTATTTAATCACGGTCAAAGGGGCAATGCTTAATCGCGTGCGTCAAGCGATTCGGTATGAGGTTTGTCATGGTAAATATCATTCTGCGGTTGATATTTATGCGGATGTAGATCCTGTTTCGATTTTATAGTTTATTTTTTTACATGAATTGCTTTTTTATAAAAAACATTTATATTATACATCATAATTATTGAAAAAAACGAATCACAGAATGATATAATCCCATGAAAACAATCTTAATTTTAGGTAATGGTCGAAGCGGACAAGGCGCTATAACCCTTGCAAAATTTTTTTATGAACGCATCGTAATGGTTGATGAGAAAGAAATTCCTTATGAACAACAAGATTCAATGGTCGAATATTATGTTTTTGAAGAGGGTTTGACTTTTGATTTTGCCCCAGACATCGTGGTGATTTCTCCTGGGATTTCCCCTTATAAGGCGTTCGGGAAGTGGGCAGAAAAATTAAATGCAACTATCGTTTCTGAGTTGGGCTTTGCGTTGATGTGCAATACGCATAAGATTCCGATCTTGGGTATTACGGGAACCAACGGAAAAACCACGACTACGGAACTCACAACACATATTCTTCAAGCATTAGGATATAACGTGGAAGCTGTTGGAAATATTGGAAATGCGTTTTCAGGCGCGATTGCACAATCTTTTTCAACGCCTCCTGATGTATTTGTTGCTGAAATTTCTTCTTTTCAGTTGGAGCGACTCCCCTCAAAATTTTTCCCGTTGCATTGTGCGGTTTTAACAAATGTAACTTCTGATCACATCAATCGTTATGAGAATTTCGATGATTATAGAAATGTAAAAATGAAGATTTTTGAAATCGCACAAAATCAATCGTGGATTCATCTTTCGCAACATCCTTTTTATCAAGGAGATAAAGCTTTGCGTACATTTTCGGCTTCAAATGATCAATGTCATCTTTTTTTGCGTGATGGAACCATTTGGATTCGTACAACGGCACATGTGATTCCGTTGATTGAACAACGTCTTACCCAATTACCCGGGGCGCATAATGCCGAAAATATGATGTGTGCGCTTGCGCTTGTTTTAGGATTTGTGAATGATGCGGTGTCACGACTCCCCGAGATTCGACATGCGATTCAATCTTTTGCGTTGGGGCAACATCGCGTTGATTGTTTTGCAACATTTCAAAATCAGAAATTTGTCGACGACTCAAAAGGGACCAATCCCGATGCCGTTCGTGTGGCGGTCGAACACTTTGCAAAAGGTAAAAATGTTCGTTTGATTCTCGGTGGACTCGACAAAGGGATGGATTTTTCATTGTTAAAACCTTTAGCCCCTATGATTGCTAAAGCGTATTTGTATGGGCAAGCCGCATCGCAAATCAACGATGTTTTGCACGCCGATTTTGTTTGCGAGATGATTCTCCCTTTCCGTGAATGCGTGAAGAAGGCGTACGACGAAATGGGATCGGATGATGTCTTATTGCTTTCGCCAGCTTGCGCATCAATGGATCAGTTTAAAGACTATGCCGAACGCGGAGATGTGTTCCAAGAGATGATTCATAACTGCTTGAAAAATAAGTAAAAAAATACCGAATCATAAAAAAAGTTTAAAAAAATATTGAAAAAAAGTGGAAGTTTGGCGTTATTAATGTATATTAATAGTCAACCAGTTTCCCTATTTAACGTTAACAAAGGAAAAAAACAATGATCGTCACAACTAAAGATCTTTTCAAACACGCTTATGGTAAATATGCTATCGGCGCTTACAACATCAACAATATGGAACAATGCATGGGTTTGTTCCAAGGCTGTATGGATAGCCAAGCACCTTTTATTATCCAAATCTCAAAAGGCGCACGTACCTATACACACACCAAAATGCTCGAAGCTGTTATTCGCGCTGCTGATGCTATTTTCCCAGACGCTATCTTCGCTGTGCACCTCGACCACGGTGACTACGAAACATGTGTTGATTGTATCAACTCTGGTTTCTATTCATCTGTTATGATCGATGCTTCACACGAATCATTTGACAAAAACATCGAAATCACACGCAGTGTTGTAGAACTTGCACACGCTAAAGGTTTGGTTGTTGAAGCAGAACTTGGTAAACTCGGTGGTGTTGAAGAACACGTTGCAGTTGACGAAGCTGATGCTAAACTCACTAACCCAGAAGAAGCTAAAGAATTTGTTGAACGCTCTGGTTGTGATTCACTCGCATGCGCGATTGGTACTTCACACGGTGCTTTCAAATTCTCTGGTTCACAAGGTCTCCGTTTCGACGTGCTTGCTGAAATCCAAAAAGCACTTCCTGGTTTCCCACTTGTTATGCACGGTTCATCTTCTGTTCCACAAGAAGAAGTGGCTCGCATCAACGCTGCTGGCGGTAAAATCGCTGGTGCTAAAGGTGTGGATGACAATGAATTCAAACGCGCTGGCGAACTCGGTGTAACTAAAATCAACATCGATACTGATGGTCGTTTGGTTTGGACACGCGTACACCGCGAATTCTTCCAACAAACTCCTGAGAAATTCGACCTCCGTGACCCAGGTAAAGTGTTCATGAAAGAATATGCAAAATTCATCGCTGAAAAGAACATTAAATTAGGTTCTGCTGGACAACTCGAAGCTGTTCGCGCATTCCTCAAAAAGTAATTTTTTGCTGAATTAATATTTTTCGCGTTTGAGATTTTTTTCTCAAACGCGATTTTTTTTTATTTTTTTGTCGTCTGATATTGCTTTTTAATAAAATAGCAGTATATTATTATTGTAAATAAACGTATTTTATTCAAGGATCAACAAAATGTCGCTTTTCATTCGTCAATTCATCGCAATTACAGCATGTAGTTTATTTTTAGTGGGATGTTCTCCTAAAGATGAAACGAATGATCCTTTGTTTAAAAAAGCGCAAGAGGCTTTGACAAATCGTCAATTTGAGAATGCCAAAAATTTGTTTCAGGACTACTTGAAGAAAAATCCGCAATCTTGGGCTGCGCATCGTCATTTAGGTGGGATTTATTATGATGAATTAAATCGTCCTGAATACGCGATTTATCATTTTGAGCAATGTATTATTTTAGATCAGCATCATGTTGAGGCGGCTCAATTACAAAGTTGGTGTAAGGAAGCGCGTAAAATTTATTTTGAACAATTACGTCGCGAATTTGCGCCAAATGATGCAACGGCAAAGGCTGAAATGGAAAACGAAATCCGCCGTATGAAACAAACCATTGCAGATTTAAGAATGCAAGTGCGCTCAAATGCTGTTCGGAATCAACCTGTCACGCGTGGTGAACCTGCGCCTGCAAATGAACCTACGGTTGGTCCTAGTGAAACAGAGCGTCGCGAAGCGGCACGTCGTCGATTAGAAGCGCGTCTTGCGTCGAATAGTGGAGGGGCAGGGGCTTCTTCGTGCAATGATATTCCAGAGCCGATTGTTGATCAACCACGAAATGAATCAAATATAACTCGAACTGCACGTGAACATACGGTTGTCGCGGGAGATACTTTGAGTAAAATTTCGCGTCGCTATTATTCGACTACCCAAAAGGTAAATGTGTTGATTGAATCCAATCCGCAGTTGCGTGGGAATGCAAATAATTTGCGTGTCGGTATGAAAATTAAAATCCCTTAATCAATTCGTTACTAATTATAATCGTAAGGAGAACAGTATGAAGAAATTTTTGATGCTTTGTGTGGCATGTGTTGTATGTTTAACTGCGAGTTCATGTTTATTTGACTCACAACCCAATTCAACGTTTTATAATTTCATTCCATATGCAGATCTTTCTGGAATTGCAGAGTTAAAACGCCCTATTGAGGTCAAAGCGGTTCAAATGACGCCTGAGACACGTATTAATTTAACGATGCCGGATGGCACAGTAACGTTTGATATTGAAAAACGTTGGGAGGATGCGCCTGGGATTTTGATGCAAAAGTATTTGACAGGTACATTGGCGTCTGCACAACCTGAAAAACCTTCGCCTGAATATTTAGCAGCAAAACCCTATATTATTCGTATTAGTGTTTACTCTTTTACATATAATATGAAAAAGCGTGTTGCAGAGGTTGGTTTGACTTATACGATTTCGGATCCAAATGAATTAGATGCCACACGTTTACCCAAAGTGATTTCACGTCGTAGTGTTTATTTAGCGAGTCGTCCACAAGCAGAGGATGAAATCAATCCCGGACTTGCTGTGAGTCAAGCGCTTCAACAGTTTGTGATGACAAATCTTTCTTCATTTATGGATCGCAAAACAGCATCTTCTAATACGCTTTCTAAGTAAAAGAACGTGATAATGCCCGATGAGAGTCGGGCTTTTTTTGTTTTAAACATGTATTTTACAGATAATATATACGCGTATACGTGTGTGTACACGTACGCGTAAGGAGTGTAGGGTTTGAGTTACTTCTTTTTTAGAATTGAGATTTGAAGTCGATTTGAAAAGTGTTAAAAATTAAAATTAGCAAATCTAACAAAAAAAG
>CAZIVM010000032.1:0-19246 GCA_964542845.1 uncultured Victivallales bacterium | reverse complement strand
CCTTGTAGCCTTGTGCGGTGATTTCGGCTTGATACTGCTCTGAGCTCGGCGCAAAGACGCCAGTTGAAGTGGTAATGCTTGGGGGTTGTGCTTTTGGAATTGTAACTTTGTTAACATATTTGTATTTCATATTCTCTCCTATACTTTTTCTGCAGGGGAAACGTAAGCCCCGACTGCTGTTGTTGTGTTTCGTGTGATTGGTGAGGTTGTATTATCTATTATAACACCACGGTCAAGTCCATCGGCATCTACAAGTACAGTTGACTGAACTACACCTATATTTAGCGTTTGCCCCCCTTCGGTTGCTTCATTTGATTTCAACCTCCAATCGGCATTGTGAAGCGATCGCCAGTACTCGTCCGTGCAGGTTTCAGGCGTTGCCATGACGTCCACCATTCCTGCGCCAGTTGTCTTTGCCGTTGGATAAGTTGAGATACATGGTGATATGAATATTTGTTCTTGATCAGCGTTTACAACTATACAGTTATTCTTAGTTCCTGGAATTGTAAAATTCGATAAGCAGTTATAAGAGGTAACTGTCCCTGTATAAGATAAGCCGCAAGAAGTATTCACAAAAAAACAATTGTGCAATACTAACGTCCCCCATGCCGTGAAGTAAGGTGTAGACATAAAGTTATTGATAAATATTCCATTTATATGTGTACTTGAGCAAAACATTGAGAATACGTCTCCACCTCTGCGGTATTGATAGTTGTTATATAATTGAATATTCTTAGAATTTGATGCATACAAAATAATAGAATTTCCTGATGCTGAAAAAAAGTTACCATATATCTTACATGCTTCAAGCGTGCTATTATCCATTATTGTAGCATATTGACAGTAATAATAATTTCCATAAATCAAAGAATCAAAAAGATGACACCCAATAATGAATTTTGATTTATTTACAGTAATTGAATTTCCAAAAATTCTTATTCGATATCCTGTAATATAACAAAAAAAAGCAAATTCTACTCCATTTGTGTATGCTATAGATTTACCTACAGCATCGCAATCATATACAGATATGCCAGTTGTTCGAGATGTGGCGCTTATTGCATAAGAAGATCCAGTAAATTTTATATTTCTAATCTCGCTGTTTTCACCTCCTGTTGTATATGTGATACAGTATAGTCTGGAAGAAGTAGAGCTCAAGTAGAATTCTGATGAATTAGTATCTGCGCTTTTATCTATTACATCATATGAAATATCGTTGAATCCTCCGCAAATTCTTACCGAATTTGTTAATGAAATTTGAATGGCATAATACGTTCCCTCCCAAAAAAGGAGGCGATTTCGACCGGTTGTTGAGGCATTATCGATTGCGGATTGTATATTGGTTTGCGTGCCTGCCATTGCATTTGCCCATGATGTACCGTCCATAGTACCTGCGCCTGTTGGCGTGAAACAAACGATGTCAGTAGGAATTACCCCTCCAGTGGCTACGTTTGGCTGTGGGGGTGCTAGGGGTGCGAGTGTCATGGGGTGGCCGCCTTTCTTTCCATTTTCACCGACGCTTTGCCGTCGGCATAGTAGACGTAGATGACAACGCGGTCGCCCTGTTGGAATTGCGTTATCATGTCACCCCATGGGTCGAAGATTAATCCTGAAGGAGCAACAATCGACAACTCGCAGTCTCCAGCGGGGAAGTTAAGCATCACTGTAGCCGTCCAAATGTCAGTGTAATTCACGGAGGGAAGGTATAATTCTAACCATATCTGTGAGCTTTCATTTAACGTATATGTGTATACCTGCGCATTGGTGCGAGGGAAAGCTACTCCAATAGGACCACCATACTCTAAGTTGCATACATCCCTCAAAAAGGGTTGTTGCGTGATGAAACCAGAATCATTTGTTAAGTCGCTTGTTTTTGTCGGGATGGTAGGTTTATTTTCCAAATCTATATAACTACCGCTTTTTGCAACGGTGGCGAGTTCGTCCTCGGTTACATATTTTTTGCCAGGAACGGGAGGGGGGGCTGTGCCATCATCGGGATAGACGACGTTTTTGCATGTGGTGTCGAATCGGGTGATGTCAAGGCTGACGTCGCTTGCATTTTGAAGCTTCACCTCGCACATGATATTTTTTGATTCGCTTGCGCCGATGAAGTTTTTGAGTTCTTCGGTGAACGCTGAGATCTCGATGTCAAGCGTGGCATCCGTGGCGAAGGTTGCCGACAAATTCCCTTGCGCTAAAAGCTTTGGGGTGGTGCTGTGGTCAAAATCGCTGTCAAAAGCGACGGTATACTTGGTGACGTCTGCGAGTGGCGACGGTGAAAGATTGCCGTCGCTATTCACGCCATCGACGAATTGAATTTTAAATTGGAACGTCTCTTGATAGGTGAACGACGGCACTTTTTTTAAGGCGATCCCTGTGCTATCGACGAGCTTTTGAAGCCCTAGGTCATAAAATAAAATCATGTAAAACTCCTTTATTTATAGGTGAGTAGGTTTGTAAAATCGACTTTTAAAAGATTGTTGAATATATTCTCTTCATTTCCACCAAGCGTGGCGTTGATTTTATACCCAGTATTAATTTCTTCTTTTGAAAGCGATACAACATGTTTATGCGCACCCACATAATAATTAAATTCATCGACAAACGGAATATTCTCGGCGGCGTAATCAAGGATTGAACCATAATTTTTAAACAAGTAATTACTCTCTAAAGTACCATTTGAAGAATATATAGGGAATGTTTCATCGGGGATATACAGAGAATTTTCAAGCATCATTTTGATAAATCTTAAGACATTAACATAACCCACGCCGTCACTTTCGCCATGATAAGTAGTGAGCATATCAAAATGCTTGACATAATCGTTTACAGTTGTTGAATCCAGCTTATTTGCAAGGGGGAAATAATCTCCGTAAATTTCGATAATTTTTGTTGCGGGGACATAGTAGGATTGATATTCATCATACCATATGATAGTGGTGCCAGTGCCAATTTGATACGACAAGATTGGATGTTCATGCACAGGACTCCCATAACCTCCAAAATAGTCCAAGTGCTTACTCATTGATGCCTGTTCATACGACATAACAAATCCGTTTGAATTTTTACAAACGAAATCCCATACAAGTTTTAGCCACGCAAGTCTGTTCATTGATTGAGGGTGTGGAAACGGATGAACTCCTTTTGTATATTTTTGAAAAATCAATTTTCGCTCGCAACAGGCACGCCAAATATCGAGCATGAGGGGGAGTTGTTCAGCGCCGTGCAAGTCTTGTTTATTCCATTCGTTACACCAACCGCTTGTAAATCTGAGGTCTTCTTTATATCCCATAAATCACCGTATAAATAGCGCGGTGTCGATTAAAGAGTATACCGCCATTGTTCTGATTTCATTGTTTACTTTGCATGCGATGCTTGACGAGACAGACGCTAAACGAAGATTCGCGTAAGCATCGCCCATTACGCTTGAAAGATTCACAGATTGACTACACACATCAACAGGAATAAAAAAAGGTTTATCGCTTGATAAAGGGAGCCCTTCACTTCCGATTTGAGAATAGAGCGTCCCAAGATATGTATGTCCGACAACGACCCCATTAACATCATAAACAGCTGATCCATTGCCACTGGGTTGAATCCAAACAATGGGAGAGCCTGCCTTTGAATTAACGAATAAAATAGGAATGATGTTGACTTGCCCTAAACTCACATCCGTTGGGATAAAGCAAGGATAAGTTCCGCCTTGAGCCGTAACAAACCGTCCGTTCACTGCATCAACATTGCAAGCGGTATGCAAGAGGTCTACAATTTGAACTTTTGCATATACTATCCCCGTGATTGAGATTCCTCCGATGTTACCAGGAGACACAAAATCGTTCACGACCGCCACATGTTCGGATTCAGACGAGAGTTTTTCACCTCTGAAGACGAAATCGATCTGTATATTTTCTCCACACATTTCAATCGAATCAAGTTTAACCAAATCGCCTGCTTCCACACTATTTAGTATGGGGCTAAATCGAATTAATCCCGTTTTATTGCCTTGTTTTTGAGTTGGCAAAACAGATTGGCTATTGATAAAATCTACAATCTGATTCCATTCTTCGGCAGGGATTCTAAAAGGTTGCCCTGAACTTACTCTTTTCATTATTTACCTCCATTTAAGCCTAAGGTTGCAAATGACGCGGTCTCATAAACTTGTTCTATTGCGATAACATCGGGAGTCATCACTCTCATTTTTTTTGCATCGTCGTATTTTTCAATTTGTCTGACCCATAAATACTGATGACCCAATTTATCAACCTTCCATGATGCAACTTGCTTATCTTTTTCGTTCGGTGAGACTACAAATTGATGTGTAATATTTACAATTGTTTCGTGAGTTGAACCCTTGTGAGATGCTGTAAACCCGTTATACAACACCTCCCCGGCTTCATAACCAAAAAATGAATCACTATTTACTTTCGCTGTAATATAACTATAACCGACCCTTTTAATTATAAATTCTCTGTAAGAAATTTGTTTTTTGACCGTGAATGAACTGGCTGGCACCATGATATCCACGCCCTGGGTATTCCCATCCTTATCCACGCCGATTGCACCACCGAAATCAACGGTCTTGTTTGAACTATTTTTGCAGGTAATCGTTTTTAATGACTGCGTCACGTGTATTTGTTTAGCGGTGCATTCATAAGTAATTTCTACCTCATTATCTTCAAGTTTTGAGGTTTTGAAATTATAGTTTGGCGATTGGTAAACCACATCAATAAAATAGGCACGATCGCCAGCCTTACCTGTAACGCTCGCAGAATTAAATGGGATATTGTCAAAATCGTAATCGTGCTGAAAATCATTGATTGCGCTGACTTCATCATCAACGTCTCGAATGATGTAAGGGACGACCGCTCTGACGATATTTTTTAAGTTGTCGGTTTCCACTTCGATTGATTTAAATAATAAAATTTGATTTGCCATAATTCACCTAAAAAGTTACCCCTAAGCTTTTGATTAAATCGTTGTTTTTCTTTTGTAATTCAACTTGTTGTTTAATGTACATTGCGGTCTCTAAAATTGGTGTTGTGATATCGAGGCTTCTCCCAACATTTGATGCAGAAAACCCAGCAGATACCTGGGCATCGACTTTCATGTTTTGTGCATTGTCAATTAAGCCACTTAAACGATCCTCAAGAGAGGTTCGCTTTGCCAATTTTTCTTGATAATCCTTTCTTGCTTTTCCTAACAAATCTTTTTCATCATCTGTAAAATTTCCATCTTGAGCATAAAGAGAAAGCAATTGATTATAAGTTTCTTTGGCTTGCATCGCTGCAATAGCCGCCGTGTTAATCATTGAGTTTACTTTTTGGATCCCTTCAGGAACACTCATGGTTTTTAAGGATTCATCAAGTTGTTTTTTTTCATTTTTAGATTGTGTATTTTTTAAATAATTATCTTCATCGTATGAGATAAGACTTGACAATTCTTTTTTCTGTTTAAGGAATTTATCCTTTTGATTTTTGAGTTTGAGTTCTTCAGCTTCTTGTTGACGGGCTTTTTTATCTGACTCAACTTGTTGTTTACGACGAATTGCCTCTTCTTCGCGTTGTTTTTTTTCATTTTCAGACTTATTGGCATCATCAACAACTTTTTGAATTTGATTATCTTTATACGAATAAGCAGACTTAATTTTCAAATCAATCTTTTCGACTTCACCTTTGTATTTTTGGGGTTCAATAGAATTTTGAAATAATGTTTTTTGAGCATTAAGCGCATCGACATAGGCTTGGGTTTCTTCTTCGATTTTTGCGATTTTCTTATCTGTATCGCTCATTTGCTTTTCCATAATCGATTTTTCAAAGGAACTTATTTTTTTCATTCCTTCTAATCGATCATCGTCAAACTTCTTTCTCACTGCTTCTTCAGCATCAAGACGAGCTTTAGCTTTTTCATCCGCTGTCTTGTAGTTTTGCAACAAAGCCCCATCATCTCCGGATTCAGCCGCGCGAAGGCGTTCTTCCAACTTCATAATTTCATTGTCGTATGGCTTCAATTCATCTTTATGTTTAAGCGCAAGATTTTCACGGACAGTTTTTCTATCATAGATATTATAAGTTAAACCTTGATTCTTAACACCTAACTTAGCCCATTCATCTTTAACATCTTGATTGCTAAAATCTCTAATATCCAAATTATTCTTGATTTTTTCAAAGGCGGCCGTTCGTTCAGCTTTTTTTGTTTCAATCTCTGTTTTCAATTTTTGAACAGTCTCTTTTTGAATTTCATCGCGGAGTTTACTCACGGCGGTCGCCACTCCTCCCATTTGACCATTTAACTTATCAAAGGTAATGCCAAGATCTCCGTATTTACTCGTTAATGCAGAAACCAATTTTTCTGCGTCTTCAAAGTCTTCTTTGTTTTTAATTGTCTTTTCTGAAATCCGTTGAAGAAGTTCGAGTTTTTTCAAATCGCTTTGATTATTTTTTAACTGCTCTTGGGTGGCTTCTTTGGCTTTTTCTGTGATTTTCTGCGCTTTTTCATATTTTTCCTCAATCGTCTCAACCATAGCGGAGATTGCCATAGCCGCGCCCGTAATCACCACAGCAGCACCTGTAAGCATCAACCCAATTGGATTGGTGTTCCATGCTACTTGTAAGGCAGCGTATGCAACTGTCAACCCTTTAACCGCAAGCGTTATGCCGACAATAGCACTGGCCGTTGCAATACCTGTTATAATTACATTTTGCAGATCATAATCGATGTCGGCAATCCATTGAGCTACACCCTTAAACTGTTCGCCCAAAGCGATCATTTGTTTTTCAATATTCACTTTGATTTTATTTAAGTGCGCATCAAAACTATTGAGTTGATCCTTTGATGCTTCATTGGCCGCACCTGCATTATTTTGAAAATCAATCATACTTTTTTTCAAGGAGTCGAATTGAGCACCCGTCAAAGCCAATACGGCTTTTTGTGCATCAACCGAAGAAAAAAGTTTGGCGATGGCTTCAGCACTACCGCCTGTCTTTTCCTTAACCTCTTCCATCATTCCGACAAACCCCTTCGATTGAATCGCACTTACGCTTAATTCTATCCCAAGTTCTTTTGCCGTCTTTTTGGCTTCTTCAGAGGGAGAAATAAAGCCGTTAATCGATTGATTTAACGCCGTGATGGCTTGAGCCGTTGGCATGGTTGTGGTCAACAATGCAATACTGGCGCCTAAATCATCTAAAGGAACTTTTGCTGCGGCCGCAGTCGCTGCAACCATCCCCAAAGAATTTGCAAGTGCCGGGCCTTCGGTTTTACCGGATTTCACAACCTGGTAAAACCAGTCGGAGACTTTCCCCGCATCGTTTACAGAGAGACTATAAGCATTCATTAACGTGGTCGCTGCATCCATTGTGGCTGTCATATCACCCGCAACAGCCGCATTTAAGCGTGCCATTTGTGAGGTGAATTCAACCATCTCTTTCTCCGTTCCACGAATCCCGGCAGAATAGGCAAAATATAACGCATGGGTAATTTCAGCTGAAGAACCTAACGCAGAATCAACGCTCTCAATTTCTTTTTTAAGCACAGCCATATTCAAATCATTAGCGATCGATTGAACATTGGCCAATTCTTTTGAAAAACTCGCGGCAGAAGAAATGGAGGATTTGATAAAAGCTAAGGCACCAATGGCGCCTCCTAATTGGGTGGCCATTTTGAAAACCCCGTTTAACCCTGTGCTAGCAGTTCCTGCAGAGGCGCCCACATGATTAAACGAGTTCGCAAGCTTTTGATTCGCATCAGTGGCACTAGATGCCGAAGAAACATAACGCCCTCTCGCATCTCTCACACGCGTTGTTTGCTTGGTTTCTTTTTCCAATGCGTCAACAACCTTACTGACAGACTCTTTGGTTTCTTGTGCGGCTTTTTCTTGCACCTGTGCCACTTGTTTAATGGCTTGGCTAAGGGCTTTGATTTTCCCTTGGGCATTCTCCAAGGATTTTGAAAATCCTTGGTCTTCCATTTCAAGTCCGATTTTGATTTTTGATTGATTACTCATGCTCTTCTCGATAAGGGTTATAGTGATTGCCGTCGACTGGATTGTCTGTACAGTTTACATTATGGATGATGGCCATAATGTGGGATGTTCGCCGCCAGTCGTATTCAAGGCGAGCATCCCGCATCAGCGTTAACTCTCTTAAGGTTTTGTTGCTGGGGTCGATTCCGAGGATTCCGCCGATGCGATAACACTCTTCGAAGAGGTCGACTTCTCGGCCGCATTCCCTTCGTTTGGCTTGTTCTGCGAGGTAATTTTGATATTGCGGACTTCTTCGGTAGCTTTCTTGTACGCTATCTGGGTATTCTCGGAGAACTTTTGGTAGACGGCTCGCATCATCTCGCGGCTCTCCTTTTGGGGGAAAAAATCAAATAAAGCCTGGTTAAACGCTTCAATCGCCTCGGCTAAGATGTCGCCACCTAATCCATCGAAGAATTGATCTTTGGTAATTCCACGCCCAAACGCATCAAGGCTAACCGCCGCCCAAATCATGTCGGCAAAAACAAGATAATTTTCTAAAAATTTTGAAAAATTATCTGCGTCTAAAACATTGACTCCAACATCGTATTTGATACGGCTCACACAAGCAAGATCCATTTCGATCCGCCACTCATTGCCATTCTTGTCTTTAAACGTTCTCATCATTCACCTTACGCGGTTCGTCCGTTAAAAGTCATTTCTGTTGTCGCATACGCTGGCACGAATTCGATGTCATACTCTACCGCCCCATCATCATTGTGCGTTTGTGAACACTTAGAGACAAGTACCGCGCCTTTGGGTCCAAACCCTGTAATCGAATCTGCGATATCAATTTCAAGTGGACTTTTAGAAATAAACGCCGTTTGAATCACAGGAAGTTCTGTGTCTCCCTCAAATGCAAGCATCTTAAAGGTTACCTTTAAATCCATAATTACGGTGTCATAAGTTTTCAAACTTGCCCCGTGCGCCGTGGTTTCAACGGTGGATTGAGTGGTGTCGATATTGATTCCACGGACGTTCTTCATCGCGGTGGATCCAATTTTAAAGAGGGAGTCTTTCCCACATTTTACGCGGACTGCTGTAACTGGCATAATTTCATTCCTTTGTTATTGTTATTGGGAGTTTAGCGGTCAATTCAATTAAATAGACTGAACGACTGCACTTATCTAATTCTACAGGCTGGACGCCTTCAGGGATGAAGAGAATCCCGTTATACGTTACCTGTTCTTCGGGGAAGTTTATGGGCGCAAACAAACTTTCAATTTGATCTGCTATTTCCCACGCGGACACCGTATTTTTGCCCGAAACATTTTCATACGGCATGATGAGCAAAAGTTTGATCGCAACTAACTTAAAAATTCGACGCTCCTCAAACGTTTGTGGCCCCATTGAAATAATCAAAGCGGGCGTGTTTGAAATATCGTTGACACTTTTAAGCGCAAACTCGTAATTGGTAATCGAGGCAATACGAATTTGTTTAAGCGATGTAATCTCATCAGTTAAAAGTTCTGTTAATGTCTCGGAGACAACTTTCATTGAGGTATAACTCATACAAGACCTACTCTTTCAATGACTCGGAATCCTAATGATGATACCTCTTCTTCTTCAGGAATCCATGGTCTTCCAGTTTGGGTAACCGTCGGTCTCAAAATAAACAACACTTTTAATTTTTGACGTTTCCCTTTGCCTGTATTGATTGCTAAAAAATCTTTACCTTTGGGTCTAAAAATTCCTGCATCTTTGAAATCACCAACCGCGCGATCATACGCATCTTCATGAACGGGAATGGTTAAACTTTTTTGACGCTTTGCACGGAGTTGTCCGCCTGTATGGCGAAACAATGCCATCGCTGAAGGCGTCGAGGATGAATCGTTTGAATTTGAGGCGGAATCATCCACAAAAATTTCCCAATTCATAGGATCGATTGCATCGTCTTTAATGACAGATGCAATATTGCTCCAAAAATGGCCACCGCGCGGATTTTTACGATGTCGCTTACTTTTTCCATGCTGACCTCGTGCAGCATCTTTCATTAAGTTAGCGGTTTCTCCCGACCAAATCCGCATGACATCTTCTCGCTTTTCGCGTGTCGATTTTTGAATCTTTTCAAGCAAACCCTCTGGCGAATTTTCACTGGTAATTTTTAAGCGTGATTGAAGCATATTAAAACCCTCTCAAGTTATCAGAGGTAAAAATGGGTTCATCACCTTTCACGAACACAGCCGTCGGTGCATTAGAGGGGGCTTCTGTTGCCCCGGCTAATCTTAAACGACCTTCGGAGACTGCTAATAATGATTGACGCACATTTTCAACACGACTTTGATTTTTTTTATACTCATCGCTTTGAATGTTGCGACTGTACAAAAGCTCTTCAGCCAAAGTCAACGTCCATGATTTCAAAATGGGAAGGAGTCCCACAGCAGTTACAGGCACTTGGTAACGGGTCTGAATGTGAATATTAACCTCCGCTTCTGCAATTTCAATATCGACAAGCGCGGAGGCATCATCGGGATAAACTGCATTAAAGCGATCTTCTGGAATTCGTTGTTTTAGGTCTGTAACTGTTGCGTAGCTCATTGTAATTACTCCTGTTGTGCGCCAGAATCGACAGAAACGGCGGTGTCTTGCAAAACACGGTCCGTAGCCGTGTCAATGCTTACACTTTGCTCATTTTGCGTTTCTGTTGCCGTTTTTGGCGTTTCGGATGAAATCCCACTGGCCGACACTGAAATCTCACCTGCTCGAGCGGCTTCGATGATGCCAGGGGCGGCGGTGATGTCGTGGTCTTTGTGAAGGGTCAAGACCCCTTTATCGGCTTTTCCAACAAATGCCTTCATTGTGGGGGTTGGATCTTCAAGCGTCGATGTTGACACGCCGACATAGCCAATCCAGCTGTTGTCCCATGCAACAACCGTTTTATTGGTTGTCGATTTGACAATATCCGAAATCACACTTTCAGTCGTTTCAATTCGCTTGGTTATCGCACCATTTTGGTCAAACTCCGTGATGGTTGATTTGTTTGCAAGCACACCGCACCCCCCCAGCAAGGGGATTGCAGTGATGATACAAATAAGGGTTAATGCTTTAATCATAACTCACCTCTTAAGCTGGGTATGAGCCATAAATTAATTGAGGCACGAGAGGCGCAATCGCCCCACGTTTGCGCGTGCCATAAACGAACTCATCTTTCATAAACACGTGGTCATCATCTGCCTTTGTTTTGGATACGATCCCATCATCCGCACGGTCTTGATAGACAAAGGGTTTAATGACGTTTGAATCATCGACTAAAAACCATTTGTTTCCGGTGATGAATGGGTTCAACACCACTTCAACAATGCCGTAAAGTTCATTGTCAACGGTTGCCCCATTCACGATGCGCGTTTTATTTTCGATCAACGCTTTGGCGGTCAAATAAAGCGCATTGCCCACCATTAAAACTGTGGGACGAATTAACAAAGGATCCACGCCGTTATGGTCTTTATAACTCATCATCGTGTTGTAAGCGGCTTTAAACGCATCATAAGAAAGCGCAGCAGTTCCTTTGTTATTAATGGTTGATTTGCCAATTTTGCGATTGGCAAAAAATACAGCTCCATCCATCCACTTTGAAGTGTTATTGTTGAGTTGATCTGCGAGGAGTTGGTCGGGCAAATTCGCAGAGGTTGCACCGAGTTGTGCAATTGCTGGCATGCGCGTGGCGTATTGGTCGTCCTCGATTACCGCGCGAGGGAAGACAACGGTGTCTTCAAACGTTTCATTCGCGACATCGAGTTTCATTAATCCGACCTCGTTCAACACGCGTTCACCGACGAACGCACGCATGCGTGTGCCGACGAGTGTCAAGGGATAAGATTCAATCCCAACGTTGGATTTGACAACCGCGCAAATGCGAGTGTGAATATTGGAGGCACGACCCAACCCTTTGTTAAATTGAGCCTTGACCGCGGTGGTCAAGTTTGCCATATTTTCGGGTGTAACTTTCATGGTTTAGCCTTTCTTTTAAGCGTTTGAAATGATGCCATTTTTACGTAAAACAGCAAGCATTGAATTTACAGTTGTAACGATAGTTGCCGCGTTGGCATCGGCCGCTAAATCTTCGATTGCGGAGGCTTGTTGCGCGACTTTGGCCAAAGCGATCGCGTGCGCATCAATATTGACGTAAACTTCGCCTTCATACACGTCAATTACAATCCCGCAAGGCACTTTGTTGGTGCCTCCATTTGAATCAACCGTTTCTTTGTCTTTGATGTAGCAGGTGCGACCGCGCATGGCACGCGTAACGGCGTTGGTTGTGTCGTTTTTAAGCGAGATAATCCCGCCGTGAACTTCACATGTTCCGTTCTGAACGCGCACGCACTCCCCAATAACCGTGATTGAGGCAGCATCACTTGCCACAACGATTTTACCCTCTGAATTGAGCGCCACAATATCGCCAACGGCTGGACTTGCCCCGCTTGCGATTTCATAGGTTGCGAGCGGATAACCGAGTGTTAAACTTGTCATAATGAGTTTCCTTTCTTCATTGTTGAAAATTCTTCGTGCGTTAAACCGCAAGCCTCGGCCATTTCCTTTTCGGAGTCGGTGAGAACTGCTGGCGTTTTATCGGATGCAGGAGGATTGATTCTGCCGTGAACAACCACGGGGGCAGTGGTGAGAAAATCGCTTAAAACGGCTGCAGATTGTTTGCGCGCCCATTCTTCTTGCGCTGCCGTGATTTTACCCTCGTTTTTGCCACGTTCAATAATGGCTTCAAGTTCGCTTTTTGACGCCGTGTCGTTTAACGCGCGCACTTCATTTTCAAGCGATTCGATGCGCTTATTTGCGTCTGAAAGGGCTGTGACGGCTTCTGAATCTTCGGTTGTTTTTGCGTCCATTTTGGATTGAATCGATGCAATGGCGGTGTCGGCTTCTGCGTCGCTCATCACGGCGGGCGCATCGATGCCGAACGTTTGTTTGAGGAACTCCAAGAATTTCTTATTCATGGGGCTTTCTCCTTTCATTTTTGGGTTAATATTGTCGTCGGAAACGTCCGACATTACGATGGGATCTAAACGAACGCCTTCGTCGCTATCTGATGCAACGAGAGGTTCAGAATTGTTAATGGCTGGGTTTGCGGTAAACGCGATGGAGGTTAATTTTTTGGGTCCTTTTCCTCCGAGTCCGTAAATCACAGGCGAAAAATAACGCAAAAAAGCGCGTTGAATAAAGGGCTTTGCCAGGTCGTTAAACTTGACATCTGTCGCCCATAATTCGCCGTCTCGCTCTGTGATTACGCAGTCGCCAAGCACGCCACGTGCATTGGGCAAACGGTCTTTAACATCTTTTTCGGAATATCCGAGCGCGGTTGAAACATAATGAAGATAGTGTTCACAATCGATGGGCAAACGCACGTTTTTTTGCGCGTGCCAATCCGACATCTGAGTAATGTCTTCAGCGGTGATTTCAGTCTCTACGGTTTGAGTATTTGGGAGCGTATAAGTCAAAACGCCAGGGGCAAAAATGCGAAACTCAACGGGGAGTCCATCACTTAACTTTACGCTCATTTTCATTTTTTTTGGCATTTTTTTTCTCTTTCGACTTGATTTTTTCTTGTTTCGATTGTATTGTATATTTAGCACCATCAATAAGTAGACGCGCCACTTTGAGCGGCACTGTTATTGGTGGTCTTTTTTCATTTTGCAATTTGAAATATTCCTGCCTGCATATCGGGATAATAGACGTTGTTTAACTCGTGAACTGAAATAATTTCAAAACGATCATCAAATTCACGCAAGACGCATACACAATTTTCTTGCGTATTTTGGATTAAAATATTGGTTTCTACCCCGCGGCGTGTACGTGTATAAGTTTTGGTAATTCTTGCCCCTTTACACCCCAACGTACGATTAATGAGATTGAGTCCATATTCAGAATTTTCAAAAAATTCTTTGTGATGCTTCCATTCGTGACGCATTCCAAAATCATCTGAGTTATGAAGCGTGAAATTAACAGGTTTTGAAATTGTGCCTGCTTTTTCTGCGATAACATTATCCAATTTACCACAATTCACTCTTTCAGGGAGTGCTTTAACTAAATGGGAGGGGATATCTTTCATATTCAACTTTTCAGTTTGATATTTATAATCCGTTAATTTAGACATATCATAGTCCACATCTTTGAACATTTTTTGAACAATAACCTCGGATTCTTGAAAAGCTATTTTTTCTTTTTGAACGTTAATCACATTATGAACTTGACGTGAGGGGTCGGGTTTTGTGCATACAAAAGTGCAACGGCCACCCTTGGATTGTTTCATAAAAGTTTTAACACGTTCCATTACCTTTTTTTGAGAAACTGGGCGCAATGACGTGATGTCTTGATTTTCAAATAAATCACGTGGATTAAAAGCAAATCCGCTTTCACTTTCACGAATTCCAACGTTTTTAGCTGCCAATTCTTGAAGTTTGGATTGGTTTTTATCTTTTTCATCAGGTCCAAAATAGGCATTATCAACCATGCAACGACAATTAAAGTCGAGGGGCGGAAAATGCGTGTCCCAAAAGGGGTGATCTTTGGCTAAAATTAACCCGTTGTATTGTGAATGGGATTGACGAGTAAATCTGTCAAGAATTGACACAAATTTGAAAAAAGGAAAATCCTTTCTCTTTTGGGGTTGCATCGCATCGTAATATTGACCCACGGCCGTTGCCTTAATGTATTCTTGTTGAATAATAAAGCGAATTTTAGACGCTCGAATAATGTGGGTGGGGTCTTCAATCTTCATCATATTATCAATTCGATTTTTACAGTCGGTAAACGTTGTTTTACCCTGTGTGTGATCATCAATATAATCTTTGATTTTTTCAAGCACGTTTAAGCGTGTAACTTGTGCAACGGTGAAGACATGGATTTTAACATTATCTTCGAGCGTTGACAAGAATTTTTTATAATCGGCTTCTTTGTTCACCATTAAAACACGGCTATTTAGATATTTTTCAACCATTTCAGGAGACTTAATCGGCATGATGACCTCCCTTTTTTTGAGTTGAAATTTCACCTTTGATAACCCCAGCGGTTACCCCGGTATAAATAGCTGTTTGAATCGCTTCTTGAACCTCTTCATCGATATTCACAAGATCCGAATTTAAGATTTCATCCATTTTGGATTTAAACTCATCTTCATTTTCAATTAAGAGTGCGTCTGAAATCACTGAACGTAAGGGATCGAACGCATCCTCAAACACCTCTTTTTCTTCTAAAAGGTGCATCACTTCATCCGCAAAATTTAAACGTTTTTGGACGTTTGAAACGTCGGCCAATACCGCGGGGGAATAATCGCTTAAAGAAACGGGGGAGGAAGGTTGATTTTGTGAAAGTTTATTTTCTATAATTTGCTTTTGAATCTTCTCTTCATCGGGTGTAAGTTCAGGAATGCCTAAAATTTCACGTACAACACCCTCAACGGCCACGGATGGCGTTAATGCACCCGCATTAATGGCCGTTGAAATGGATTCAATTTTTGTTTTTGAGATTTCAGCGTTTAATTTTTCATCATCGAGGTCTAAAATAAATTCAAATTGTGGAAGGAACGCGGTGTCTGTGCCGTAATTAAATGTAAACCAGGGACGAACCAATTGGGAATTAATCGTGGATGCAATCGCGGTGCAATCGGCACGGCGAATGTCATCACGAACGGCACTTTGAGCGTCTCCACCCGAAAGCCCCGAAGATTGGCCCGACGAAGCATTTTGACCGATAATGATTTTTTCAATCACACGATCAAGGTATTCATCGAGCTTAAAAAAGACGTCCCCTGTGGTGTTTGACGCTTGGATCATCTCCATTTTAGTCCCATCAGTGACAACGGCCGAGCCATTGGCTCCAAAGTTCGCTGCGATTTGTTGATATTTGCGGAGTTCACTCTCAAACTGTTTGTCTGAAACGCTTAACAAAACGTAAGGGATGCCGAACTTTTCGATAAATGACATCTTCCATTTGGTGTTTGCGTTTTGGAAACAGTGCAACCACGCTAAAACGCGAATCAAACCGCCACGAATGGGGTCGTTTCCATTGCGTCTCAAACGGTGCAAAATCACTTTATTTTCGGGGATTTCTTCGCCTTCTGCGTTATCTTCGGTAATGATCGTGGGAACAACGCCTTTTTTGAAATTTAAAGACGTGGAGGGGATATGCACAAATCCTGCAAAGGACTTGCCGGCATCTTGCCACACAATTTCAGACGCCGAAACGCCGGGAAGAACCGCCATGGATAAATCATAAATCAAGTCGTTAAAATTGTCTAAATCCATGCCGTTCCCAGCGGATATTAACGCACTTTCGAGCGCATCAGCAATTTCTTTGGCTTTATCTGAACTATCCGCAGGCACAATGCGCCATTCAGTGCCAGTTACGGCATTACGGCGCGTGTTCATCGCTTGGGCAATCGTCCAGTTTTTCTCTTCAATTTCGATTGAAATTCGGCATTGATCTTTGATGTCTCCACCGTTGGCCGCTTCAATCATTGAGGCGACTTTAGAAGGGGAGAGACCGCTTGAAAAATCGGAGGCTTCACGTTCTTTGGTGGTGAGTTCGACCATTTTAACAATTTGTGGGATTTTGAGGATGGCTTGCGCCCATTTTGTGGGTTCAAATTTCATTAGAATTTCTCCCATTCATTTTGTTTTTGATCATCTAAATTTTTATCATGGATTTTTGCGCCCAATGCTACTTTAGCATCATAATTATCTGTGGATGCGCCAATTAAACATAAAGCAGCAGCCCAAAAGCGATCGGAGTGGCCATTGGGACCACGATCGGCCGAAAATCTTATATTTCCAGACGTTGTTATTTCTTTTTTAACGCTCATAAAGTCGGTGCGAATGACATTATCAAATGGGAATTTAAAATCACGCGACTCCATTTTCGATTTTAATTTGAACGCCATTTCTTCTTTGATTTTTGCACTAAAAGTAATGGGCTCGACCTTATAACCGAAATCGTTTTTTGCCTCTTCAGAGAGTTGCATTCCAAGCCCCGTTGCATCAATGCAACAACGGCGTACATTTGAATTAGCAATCAATGGCCAAATTACTTTTTTTTGTGCGGAAAAAGTGGTATTCTTCATTGTGATTATTTGACGTGTATAAAAACGATCGCCCATTTTTTCACAAATCCAAATTACGGTTAAGTCAGCTTTTCGGCCGATATCAATTCCGATGTAAATTTCGTTTTTAATTGCATGAATTTCTTGTTCCCAATCGTCCTTTAAATCGTATTCGCAACCCGCCATTAATTCGGGGTCGATAAAACAACCATTGTCATCAATGGGTACGCACATAAATTCTTGTAAAAACGCTTCATCAGACGAGCAAGAAGCGCGCACGTGGTTAAAATAATCAGTCTCATCCATCTCTTGGCGAGGATCACCCGGAGGCAACTTAGATTGAAGCTTAAACAAAAATCCTTGCTCCAAAGCAGTTTGAAGCGTAACCGTGTGCAATGAAATCTTTTTAGGATTTTCATTTTCTTTGATTTGACGAATGATTAAATTAAAGAAATTCTTTGATCCACGATGTGTTGAAACCCCCGCAAGTTGACCGCCCCAAGTGATACCAGGAAGGGCAATGTCATACAATTTTTTTGGGTCTTTATGAAGTGCAAACTCATCTAAAAGACGCGTGCCACGTTTACCCGCTTGCGCATCAGGATTTGAGCTCATCGAATTAATTTTACATTCGTTTGAAAATTTGAGGGTGTACGAGCGAATGTCGGTGTCTTTGTCAACAATAACTTCGCCTAAATCTTGCGCGGCAATGTTTAGAATTTTTGCAAAGGCTGCACAGTCTTGAAGAAGCAAACGCGCCTGTTGATCATCACGCGATGAACACCACGCATCAAGGCGCGCTGTTTCAAGTGATTGTTGACGAACAAGGTCATACGCAGAAGACCAAGAAATCCCAATTTGACGCCCTTTTTCCATCAACTTAATTTGTGATCGGTCTTCAATCCATGCCTTTTGATAAGGCAAAAATAGGGCATTTTTTTTGGGTTTGATTTTCGCTTTGCCGATAAATTTATTTTCACTCATAAAAGCCCCACTTTCTCTTCAATTTGTTCAAGGGCCTCTTTTGAAATTCCACGCGTTCCGCGATTTTCTGTAAGGTCCATTATTTTGGCGGAAAGCTCGGCGATTTGCGCTTGATATTGAGCGACATCTTCAGCGTGCGACGCTTGGAGATCTGAAATCTTTTGTTCAAGACGTGCAATTTCGCTGTTTTTGCGAAGGTCTGCGAGGTCTTTTAAAGTCGACGAAATCGCCTTGGCGGTTTTGGCGTCTTCGATACTGGGAAGAATGCGTCGGAGAGTCTCCATTAAGTCGACTTCAATTAAATTTTGTGTTGGTGTAACGCCTTGATGCTGAATGTTTGCCGTCATATTTCGGTCTTCAATCTTCATCCGAAAATCAAGGAGTTTTGTGGTATACTTTTTAAATTCATTTGATTGCTGATAAGCAATTAATGAGGTGTTGTGTATTTTCAATTCAACCCCTAATAACGCCATCTCATCGCGCACATCCTCATACGTTGCACCGTCGACAAGCAATTGACAAACGCGGTAGCGTTGCTCTTGTGTTAATCGTGCAATGTTGTTGACTTGACGACGTGCCATAACTTGGCTCCTTAAATGGCCATGGTGCCCCAAATTAAGGGGTCCATCGAGGGTTGTTTTTTCAGTTGTTGAATCCCGTTGTAAGTGATTTTATAACACGAACCGAAAGAGGGGAATTCGTCTAAACAGTCACGCAAATAGCCTTTGTTGGCTAAAATGCGAAGTTCAGCTTCTACTTGTTCGGCGGTGATGCAAAGTTGCGAGAAATAGGGGTGTCCGATAATTTCGGACGCGGTGCAAACCATTGGAAATACGGCGTTTAAAGCCGATAAAATTTGACGGCGCATCACGCATTTTTGCATTTCATTCATTTTTTTTCTCCTTTAGCTTCAAGCTTGCCCTCAATTTTGGCAAGCGAGGTGCTTACATTGTCAACTTTTTCAAATAATTTAGCGAACTGAGAATTCATTTGCGCTCGTTCGTTTTTTGAAATTTGATTATCTTCAAGTTTGTTTAAACGCGACTCTAAATTATTATTAATTTTGTCTTCGAGCTTTTGCGTCTTATGATAAGTCAAGACGTAATTGATAACCGCCACGACGGAACCGCCAATACCTGCGTCGATGAGACTTGTCATTTCCATTAGCAGACCTCCCCATCTTTGATTCCTTGAACGAT
>CAZIVM010000031.1:0-19297 GCA_964542845.1 uncultured Victivallales bacterium | reverse complement strand
ATTAAAAGTTTGATCTCTTAGGGGGTGATCGCATGAATTGTAAATCTTTTTAAATAATGATACAAAATTTAAAGTCGGTATAAAAAGTTAAGAATCTTAAGCAAAATCGATAAAAAAAGATTCAAAATGAATAAAAAAAGTTCAAAAAAATAAAAAAAGCCCTTGATTTGGGTTTGCTTTTTTGATTTCCAATGTTAAATTAATGGATATGATTGATTTCTAAAACACGAATTGATTAAAACAGAAGGAGTTATCAAATGACTATGGAAGTACAAGGTCTTATTGATCGTATTCAAGCCGATGGCGTTCAAAAAGCTGAAGCACAAAAACAAGCAATGATTGAAGCCGCGGAAAAAGAAGCGAAGTCTATTATCGCCAATGCCAAAGAAGAAGCTGCCGAAATGATTAAAGTGGCAACTGATGAATCTCAAAAATTGGAAGCGCGTGCAAAATCTGCAGTTTCACAAGCCGCACGTGATATGATTTTAGGCTTACGCGTAGATATGGAAAATCGTTTGAAAAAAGTGGTGAAATCCAATATCGATTCTGCAATGACTGCCGATGTGATGAAAAATATCATTACCCAACTTGTCGCAGGGAGCAAAGATGCTTCGGGTGTTGAAATTGCACTTCCTAAAGCGATTACGGATGCCGATATTCAATCCATTAAAAGTGCGGTTTCTGCTTCTTATAAGTCTGAACCTGAAATTATGCTTCGTAGCGATTTTAGCGCAGGGTTCAAAGTGGGATTCAAAGATACTGATTTATTCTTAGATATCTCTGATGAAGCCTTAACGCAAATTATTTGTGGCTATGTTGGCCCCAAAATCGCTGCTATTATTGAATCTAAATAATTGGGAAGGACGAAATTATGTCCAGTCAAAGCGTCTACACCTACTTAGTGAGTACACTCCCTCACTTGGTGATGACCGAGCCTCTTCCCATTCCAATGGAAACGGTGATGGCTACGTGTCAAGCGTTCCTCTCTCCTGAGGAGTTCGCTGCCTTGGAGTCCCTCAACCATTTATCTGCACCTTGTGCGGTTTATCCACGCTCAATTAATCGTTATTTAGAGTGGGAGACCACCGTGCGTAATCGTCTTGTTTTCTTACGTGCCTATAAGTTGGGGATCGATCCTGATCTTTACAAACGCCCAGAGGGAAAAGATGTATTTTTAGTGGAAGATACGGTTCATGAAATCTTTAATTTGCCCACTTACGAAAAAGAACATCACCTTGATTATGCCCGTTGGCGCACGATTGAGTTTATGACCACGCAAGACCACTTTAATTTTGCGGTGATTTGTGCTTATAAACTCAAATGTGAACTCGTCGAAAAATGGTTGCCACGTCAACCCGATAACGGGAAGAAAAATTTGGACATCTTAGTCAAAAACGTCACGGCTAAAGTCCCTTCTCTTTCAGAACTTTCTCAATAGTATATACTTAATTTTAACCCTAGGAGACTCTTATGTCTAACACAAGTACCGGCAAAATCGTCGGAATCAACGGTAACATGGTTACGGTTGAGTTCGATACCGCCGTGACCCAAAATGAGGTCGCTTATGCTATCCTCGGCGAAAAACGACTCAAAAGTGAAGTGATTCGTGTCCGTGGAAATCGTGCCGATATCCAAGTTTTTGAAGATACACGCGGTTTGCGTTCAGGCGACCCTGTAGAATTTGCAGGCGAGTTGCTTTCTATTGAACTTGGACCTGGTCTTTTGACTGGTGTTTACGATGGTTTGTTGAACCCTTTGAATAAATTGGCTGAACAATCAGGCTTCTTCCTCGAACGCGGTCTTTACCTCCCCTCTATCGATAAAACAGCGCTTTGGGAATTTACCCCTACAGCGAAAATTGGTGATAAAGTGGCCGCTTCCGATTATTTAGGTTGGGTGCCCGAAGGTATATTCCAACATCAAATCATGGTGCCATTTGGCGCAAAGGGAACTTGGGAAGTGGCTTCAATTGTTCCACAAGGTAAATACAATGTGGAGCAAACCATTGCAACGCTTAAAGATGCGATGGGTAACACCATGAATGTTGCCATGTGTCAAAAATGGCCTGTCAAAATTCCAATTTCTAACTATAAAGAAAAACTTCTCCCTACACAAACGATGATTACGCAACAACGGATTATCGACTCATTCTTCCCTGTTGCTACTGGTGGCACATTCTGTACACCGGGTCCATTCGGCGCAGGAAAAACCGTTTTGCAACATGCCCTTTCTAAAAAGGCTGAAGCTGATATTGTGATTATCGCTGCTTGTGGTGAGCGTGCGGGTGAGGTTGTTGAAATTCTTCGCGAATTCCCCCACCTTGAAGACCCTCGTACAGGACGCACTTTGATGGAGCGTTCCGTGATTATTTGTAACACTTCTTCAATGCCAGTTGCAGCACGTGAAGCGTCGGTTTATACCGGGGTTACTTTGGCGGAATACTATCGTCAGATGGGGCTCAACTGTATGTTATTGGCCGACTCCACATCCCGTTGGGCACAAGCTTTGCGTGAAATGTCGGGTCGCTTGGAAGAGATTCCTGGCGAAGAGGCGTTCCCTGCTTATCTTGAGTCGTTAATCGCGGCTTTCTATGAACGTGCAGGACTCGTTGTGTTGAACAACGGCAAACGCGGTTCAGTGACCATTGGTGGCGCAGTTTCACCTGCTGGAGGTAACTTTGAAGAGCCTGTCACCCAAGCCACACTTAAAGTGGTTGGTGCATTCTTAGGTCTCTCCCGTGATCGTGCGAATGCGCGTCGATTCCCCTCGATTCACCCCTTAGAATCATGGAGTCATTACCCCTCCATTATTGATGATAAACTCATTGCAAAAGCTCGCAAAATGCTTCATCGCGGTAACGAAGTGAACCAAATGATGAAAGTGATTGGTGAGGATGGAACGAATATTGAAGACTTTATTATCTATATGAAAGCGGAGTTTATCGACTTCGTATTCCTCCAACAAAACACCTTTGATGCCGTGGATTCAGGATCTACAGCCGAACGTCAAACCTACGTTTTCAATAAAGTGAACGAAGTGTTAGATGGTCATTTCAAATTTGTTGATAAATCCGAAGCGCGTCGTTACTTCCTTGAGTTGCGTCAGCTTTTCATCGACTGGAACTATATTGATATGAGCGATTCAAAATTTGCAGAAGACGAATCGCAAATTAATGCAAAATTGAAGGAGAAGATGATCCATGCGTAAAGTCTATCATAGAATTATCCAAATCACGGGTAACGTGATTACCGTTGAAGCCGATGATGTAGGTTACAATGATTTGGCAGAGGTTACCTCATCACGTGGCGTCTCTTTAGCACAGGTGATTCGTGTGCTTGATCGTCGAGTATCGCTTCAAGTATTTGCGGGAGCACGTGGGGTTTCTACAGGCGATGAAGTTCGCTTTTTGGGCAAACCCATGCAGGTTTCTAGCTCTGAAAACCTTTTAGGTCGCGTATTTACAGGTTCAGGTCGTCCACGTGATAACCGCCCTGAAATTCTCGATGATCTTGTTGAAATTGGGGGGCCATCCGTGAACCCTGCACGTCGTATTATTCCAAAGAATATGATTCGTACAGGGATTCCGATGATCGACCTCTTTAATACGTTGGTTGAATCGCAAAAAATTCCAATTTTCTCTATCGCGGGTGAACCTTATAATGAACTCCTCGCGCGTATTGCGATGCAGGCGGAAGTGGATGTGATTATTCTTGGTGGTATGGGTCTCAAACACGATGCGTACTTAAAATTGCGTAATACTTTGGATGAACATGGTGCGTTATCGCGCTCTGTGATGTTTATTCATACGGCATCTGACCCCACTGTTGAGTGTATTTTGGTGCCTGATATGGCGTTGGCAGTTGCTGAAAGCTACGCAATTAAAGGGAAACGCGTTTTGGCGCTCTTAACTGATATGACCAACTATGCTGATGCGATGAAAGAAATTGCGATTTCTCAAGATCAAATTCCTTCTAACCGTGGTTATCCCGGTGACCTTTACTCTCAGCTCGCTTCTCGTTATGAAAAAGCGGTCGACTTCGAAGGCGCGGGCTCTATTACTATTCTTGCGGTCACGACAATGCCTGGTGATGATGTGACTCACCCTGTCCCAGATAATACAGGTTATATTACAGAAGGGCAGTTCTATCTTCGTGGTGGACGTATTGAGCCTTTCGGTTCACTTTCACGCTTGAAACAACAGGTGAATGGTGAAACACGTGATGATCACCGTGCCGTTATGGATACAATGATTCGTCTCTACGCCGAGTATAAGGATTCACGCGAAAAAATGTCGATGGGTTTCCAAATGACCGATTGGGATGATAAGCTCATTAAATATGGTAACTATTTCGAAAGTCGTATGATGGATCTCTCTGTGAATATTCCACTTGAAGAGGCTTTAGATTTAGGATGGAAGACTTTGGCGGAATGTTTTGACCGTCATGAAATCGGTATGAAATCGAGCTTAGTTAATAAATACTGGCCTGAATCCGACGCTTAATTGCCTCACGAGGAATGACTTATGGCAAAAATTAAACTCACTAAAAGCGAATTGAAGACCCAGCGGGACTCGTTGAAACAGTTTCAACGTTTCTTGCCCACGCTTCAGTTGAAAAAACAACAGCTCCAGCTTGAGATCGCGAAGAGTCGCGAACATCTCAAAGCGTTGGATCGCGAAGAAAAAACTTTCTTTGCCGAACTCGACCAATGGAGCGCGTTGTTTGGGGATGCAACCCCCATTCCATTCCTCGAAGATGCCGTCGAAATTGAAGAATTACGTCAAGGCACCCTCAATATTGCGGGGGTTGCTGTTCCAACATTTGAAAAAGTAACATTCCGTCGTCAATCCATTGATTTGTATGAAACTGATCCATGGATGGATGATGCGCTTGTGGCATTGGAACGCGTTTTTGAATTCAAAATTCGCCGTCTTATCTTTGAAGAACAGTATCGACTCCTCTCGCATGAGTTGAACGTGACGTCTCAACGTGTGAACCTCTTCGAAAAAGTGAAAATTCCTGAGTGTCGCGAAAATATTCGTGTCATTCAGATTGCGCTCGGAGATGAACAAACGGCGGCGGTCGTTCGCTCAAAAATCGCAAAACGTAAACTCACGGAGGCTACTGCATGATTGTTCCTATGAAATGTCTTGCACTTCTGTGCTTGAATCACGATCGCGATAAAGTCGTTGACAAACTCCAATCGTTAGGCGTCGTGCATATTGCATTGGATTCTAAGCCTGATAGCGATCAAATTGTCTATAAACAACGTTGTTTACAAGATGTTGATCGTGCAATTCAAGCATTAAACTCTGCATCTAAAGATGTACAAAGTCAGTACGATCTCCCTACATTTACTCCTAAAAAGTTGCTCTCCGCAGTTGTCAATGAACTTGATCACTTGCAAGCACTTGAAGCGCGTTATGATGGATTGAAAAAAGATGTAACGAACTTACTCCCATGGGGGAATTTCAAGCCCGATCAAATTCAATCGCTTGAAGCCAATGGGGTTCATCTCTATTTGTGTACGACAACTCCTGATAAATTCGCAACATTGACAACAGAATATGTCACTGAAGTGGTTCATCGTACTAAAAACCAAGTTTGGTTTGCCGTTGTGTCGCTTGAGCCCATTCCTTTGGATACGCTTCCTTTGGCGCAACGCCCTGAAACCATTACGCTTGAAGAGGCGCAAAATCTTTTGATTGAAACCGAAGATCGTATGGCGCATGTCCATTATCAACTCTCCGTTTTGGCTAAACAACGCGCGTTGTTAACCCCATTGCGTGCTAAGTTTGAAGACGAACTTGCTTATGCTATTAATCATGCGGGAATGACTGAGGATGAATCCGGAAACTTAATTTATCTTCGTGGCTATGTCCCTGTTGATGAAGTTGAAAATGTGAAAACATTTGCATCTCAAAATGGCTGTGCAGTGATGTTCTCTGATCCTACACCAGATGAATTGCCTCCGACACAACTTAAAAATAGTACCTTTGTGAACATCGTTAAACCGTTGTTTAGCTTTATTGGAATTACGCCCGGCTATCGTGAATGGGACGTCTCAGCATGTGTGTTGGTCTTCTTTACCATCTTTGTGGCAATGATTACCAATGATGCTGGATATGGTCTTATTTTTACGGCGATTGCGTTGTTAGGCTGGCTTGCTGTTCGTAAAAATCGTACCCTTTGGCCTTTGATGGGATTCCTTACACTTGAAGGGATTGCCTGTGTGGTCTGGGGGGTCGCGGTCGGTTCCTATTTTGGAATGTCGGATGCAACATTGACTCAGCTTGGACTCGGCTCGCTTATTAAGTTGGGTTCATACTCCGCCACGCAGATTCCATGGCTTGCAGATGCAGGTGCTTATGAGGGGAAAGACCTCGCCGCATCGCGTTTGCTTAACATCCAATATTTCTGTTTTGCATTGGCGTTTTTCCATTTAAGTTTTGCACGTCTTTGGAAAGCGCGCTTGGACATTCAAGCGTTCAACATCATTCCGATGATTGCCAACTTAGGTTGGATTGTTCTCTTACTCGGAAATATGTTGTTAGCTGCAAACTTTGTCGTGGCAAGTGGATCCGCACCTTCATGGACGATTTACCTCTATTATGTGGGCGTTCCAATGGTCCTTGTTGCGGTCAACTGGAAAGACATTGGCGCAATTTTCCAAGCCCCCTTAGGCTTAATTAATGGATTTGTGGATACCCTTTCATATATTCGTTTATATGCGGTGGGTCTTGCTGGGGCATGTATCGCTTCCAACTTTAACCAAATCCTTGCAGGGCTTGCAGATGGACCTGTGATGACCGCCATTTCAGGCATTGCGTTAACGGCAGGGCATGTGTTAAACATCGTCCTTGTTTTAATGGCAATCATGGTGCACGCGATTCGTTTGAACGCTTTGGAATTTTCGAATCACATGGGTTTAGAGTGGTCGGGTTACGACTACAACCCCTTTAATCGTAAAAATCCAGAATCCGCACAAAATACTACTCAAGAATCTCATAATTCATAACCCAAAACAAACCCTTAACCCAGGAGTTTAACAATGTTAGATCTTCTCACTCTCGCTCAAGCTACAGTTGTTGATTCAGCGAATCAACTTGCTAACCAACCCATTGAAGTGACCTCACGCGGTCTTATGATCTCTTTAGAGTATGCAGGCGCATTTGCTGCCCTTGCTTTCTCTGCTGCAGGTGCTGCATTTGGTTGTGGTGTGGCAGGTATTTCTGCTGTGGCATCATGGAAAAAATGTTTCCTTACCAACAAACCTGCTCCCTTCCAACTTCTTATCTTTGCTGGTGCGCCTTTCTCACAGGTGATTTACGGTATGGTTTTGATGTTCTTTATGTTGGGTCGTGTATCGACTTCAGCAGCAGCTCAAAACGCAACGGTATTAGGTGGACAAGGTCTTTCCTTCCTTATTATTGGTGCTTTAGCAGGTACAGCGATTGGTTTCTGTTCCTACTTCCAAGGTTCTGCAGCTGCAGGGGCTTGTGATGCGCAAGCTGACACCGGTAAAGGTTTTGCTCTTTACTTGATGGCTTTAGGTATTATCGAAACTGTTTCTATCTTTGCGATGGTTTTTGCGATGGTGCTTTTGACATCTTTCTAAGATGTAAGAACATCGAAAAAAAGAAGGCGTCCGTATTGGACGCCTTTATTTTTTTAAAGAATGAGTTAACCTTAAATATAAAAATCAGACTTTTACTTATTCAATAGGTTTATCTGTGAGGACGCCTAAGACTTCGTCGATTGATTTAACGCGCGCAAAATCTGTAATGCTCTCTCCAGGCCCTTCTTGCAACACCTCTTCTGCAATCAAGTGATAAATAACGTTAGCAATATCTGTATTGGTACGTATTCCCCAATCTTTTAATACGATTAAAGCAAGGGGACCATATTCTTTGTGCGCCAAGGCACACAAGGAAAAAATAATTTCTTCGGCACTCACATGACGTCGAAGTTGTTCTTCTCTGCGAATACACGAAAGTGAAAGCATCACCGCTTTCGCAATAAAAGCATAGGCCTCTTCGCGATAACGATGATCTTCTGTGACAATTTTTTGAATAACCGATTGAAAAACAGCGTCGGGAGTCATTCACATTTCCTTAAGCTTCAGTTTTAGCTTTGGCTGGACGCCCCCGTTTTTTGGGAGGAGGGGTCTCTTCTGCGACAACTTTGGGAGATGCCGTTTTACTTTTAGCTTTTGGCTTGGCTTCTTTGACTGTTTTGGACTTCGCTGTTGCTGGTTTTTTGGGTGAGTTTTCTGCTGTCGCTGTTTTTGGCTTTACAGTGCGGACTCGTTTTTGAGGTGCCGTTTCAGCTCCCTTGTTGAGTTGAGTCACCTTTGCAACTTTTTGTTCAGGAGTCTTAGGGGCTATTTCAGTTTCTTTATGTTGAACTTCGATTGCTCCTTGTGTATTTACACTTTCATCTGATTTGCCACCATTGTTCTCTTTAGCGAACGCCCCTTTGGTTTTGGTTCCATGAAGTTTATGATGTTTTTTAATCAGATGATAACCACTCGTATGGAAATAATGTTGAGGGGTTTTCTTTGGATTATTTTTAATTTTGGCTTCGTGTTCTTCTAACACGTTGGCAGGAATACGACGTTGTTGTGCTTTAGGAATGTAAATGCTCAACTCTGAAAGTAAGTGCGTGGTTACATTAACCACACTTCCATCACGCGCAAATGCTCGCTCCATACGATCGAAAATACGCCCACTTCCGCCCGCTTTCAAACACGCAAAATCACCAATCACAAGAAGTTCACGTCGACAACGTGTGTGCGCCACATTGATACGGTTGGGGTCGTCAACAAAGCCAACTCCCGATTCTTCATTAGAACGGACATAACTTAAAATAACTGCATCAGATTCGCCCCCTTGGAAGGAGTCGACGGTTGAAATACGCATCGATAAGAAGATATCCCATTCACCTTTGCCCACGCGCTTTAAGAGTTCTGAACGCTCTCTAAAACGATTTAAACAATAACGGATGAGTCGCACTTGACGACGATAAGGGACAATGACTGTGATTTGGAAAAGAGGATAACGTGTTGCTAAATCCTCCACCAATTTAGCGGTCAATTCAGCTTCAAGTCGATTCTCAATTCCGGGTTTGAGTCCTTCATAAACGACCCGTTCTCCACGCATAGCAGGAGGTAAATAAGCTGTATTATAAAGGGTTAAGGTTTGTGGTGGATAGAGTTTAGCACGTTCGCGAGTTGGCAAACGGTAGTATTCCGCGCGCGCATAAGTTTTCACTGCCGCATTATAAAAGAGCGTTGATGAGAAACGAATCAAGCGTGGGTTTTGACAACGATAACAGTTTTCAAGCATCGTTGTTGGAAATTTTCGACACTCACAAAGCCACTCTAATGCACTTCGTTCAAGCATCGAACGGAGCATACGGGGCATTCCTCCATATTGATTAATCAAAGTATCCATTAAGTCTTGAGAAAGCGGGAAGGGGAGTAGCTGACGGTGGTCGCCGAAAAGGATGGCGCGTTCACCCATATCCGCACAAAGCATGAGTTCTTCAATACGAGTCATTCCCGCTTCGTCGAAAATAATGGATGTGAAGCGACCGTTGGTTTCGATTTCATCGGAAATCAACTGGCTCTTCATTAAAGAGACTTGTGTTCCTGCAAAAATTGCGCCGCCGTTAAATTTTTTGATTTTTTGGACAAATTGACGAATGTGGTCAATATCACCTTCCCAAAAACGTTGCGCAATATCAGGTGCAATATACTCTTTTTGACGTCCGATACGAATCACAGGTAGGTCTAAAACACGACGAATCAAATTATCAACCGCCGCATTCGAGGGCGCCGCCACCATTAAACGTTCGCCACGTTGTACTAATGTGCGTAATACCTCCGCTAACACCGTTGTTTTCCCTGTCCCAGGAGGGCCTTGTACTAAGACCACAGGGTTACGCCCATCAACAGATTCTGCCCAAGCTACCGCTTGAGATTCATCTAATGCTTTGGGGGGATTCATCACTTTCGTATGATAGTAATCTACATTTTTAAGACCTAAAATCGCATGCGTTGCTTCAGATAAATTTTTACCGCCACGCTCCACCTCGTCGGCTAAGTGATCCATCGCTTCTGCAAGATAACCTGCAGAGGAGGGGACAGGTAATGCCCAAAGTCCTTCGCTGATTTTGTTGGGTCCAGTGCGGTCATCAAAACGGATACGACCGCAAATCATCACGCCGTCATAGACATCGATCATCAAGGTTCCTTCTTGATCCCCGCCCGTTCCGTAAACCGTGAGCATATCGCCCTCAACGACAGGAAGATCTTTTTCAACCTTAAATTGAATACAATATTCTCCAGGAACATTGGAGGGGCCGTCATCGACTTGAATCACTTCGCGGAAAGGAATTTTACACACTTTTTCGTATTGGGTGACCATACGACGCGCTTCGGCAATACAACGCAACTCTTCGTTAATTTGAAAATAAGTTTGTGCGTGGACAGGGAATGAAGTGCCACTGTCATCGGCAAATGCACCAATATTTAAGTGTGTTAAATTGGATTGATCTTCTTTATTTACAGTTTGACATTCGCGTTGGAAGGCATAGAAGTCGGATTCCGTTTCTTTCTCTTCGCGAGGGGTATCTTCAAGTGCCTCAATGAGAAGTTTGCGCACATCTTTAATGGGGAGTCGACCCAACGTGGCAATCGATTTTGCATCATAAAAACGCGCCACTTCTTTGAGTGCATTTTTGAATTGTGCATGGTCGAGTTTTGCAATTTGTGAGCGTTTGAACCCTTTTTTCTGGAAGTGGTTCACCACATCATACATAATTTCGATACGTTCACCGTGTGAAAATCCTGCACTTTCATGATAATCGTAAATGGGATCTTCAATAATTGGAGCGCCAGATTCTTTGGTAAATTTAAGACGGAATGTCGCATCCCATTCTTGGGTTTCCACGATGAGAACCGCACATCCCATAATGCCATCCCATGAGTAATATCCCACGGTGTCGCCTTCCGAAATGGGCAATTCCCAGCGTTGTTCAAAAATGACAATCTCATCATCATTGACAAAAAAGGGTTTGGGGCGACATACCTTTTCCCACATTTCGTAAAATTCGCGACTCACTACAAATTGAGGGCGTGTTGTCCAAAGTTTTTGTCCCTCACTGAAATACGATTCAATCATTAATGCCATAAGAATTAGTATCCTTCGCGTTTTTCAATCCAGTCGTTGATTTCTTGTTCGAGTTTTTTCGCTTCGACTTCATTTGTCATGATCGTAGCGTACTCGATAAACATCGCTTCGATCATTTTTGTAAATGCGAAGATTTTGTCCATGCGATCATCAAAACGTTCCGCTTCATCCATCGACTCTCCCTCTGGAAGTGACAACCCTGAAAATGCAAATTTGTCAGCATCAAAACTAAAGGTGAAAGGTTCTTGTTTGACTAATGAAATTTTGGCTTTGCGTAATTTTTTGCCAATACGAAGCGCTGTTTTAACTTCGGCCGATTTTGTGGGAAGTCCTTTACGAAGACAGGTTTCACCTGCGCCTTTGCCTTCACTCACTGCGATCAGCGTGAGCGGCCCTTCCACTGTCAAGTAAGCGGGGATTCCTGTGTCGACTTTGAATCCATCATTGGTCGATTCTGATTTGTACCATAACCATGTGAGGAAATCGCGTCCTGGGAAATCGAAATCTTGATTATCGTTTTCACCATAAGAGATAGAGCCTAAATCGGAGGGTATTTTTTGTAAATTCTTAAATAATAAATAAGGGATTGAGAGAATTTCGGGTTCAAAACCGAATGTTTTTTGGAAGAGTTGAATAAATGTTTTGAGCACTTTTCCTGAAGCTGAACCGACCCAACAATATCCGCGTTCGTTATCAAGCGCAATTTGAACTCCGCTAATCGAAGGGGGCATGGAGGGGAGTCGCATACGGATAATATCTTCTTTAATCTCTTTGCGTTTTTTGGAACTGATTCGACTATATGCGTTTTCTTGCATATAACGAAGTTCGCGCATACGACACTCCGCACGAAGTAACGCTGCAGGCATTTTGCGAGATGCCGCACGAAGATTGAAAAACGGATAACGTCCTAAAATTGCATTTGCATCATCAAGTTCGTTTTCAAGGAGATAACGCCATGAGACCCAGCCGCACTCTTCTTCTTCTCCTAAAGTATCAAGTCGTTTAGCAGCAAATGCTTGGAGTTGTTCAATAATTGCATCGTTGCCGCCTTCAATTTTTTGAGGAAGACGAAACGCGGTAAAAGCAAAAGTTCCGTTATCTAATGGCATAAAAAAGTCCTTGTTTGTGTTTATATGTAATAATTATATATGGATGAATGTACGAATATCGTTGGAAGATGTATTTGAAGTTTTAAGAGAATTGCTCCATTGCTTTAATATAATACATCTTTTTTAAAAAGCAAGTAGGATTTTATTTTTTAATCGCTTTTAAAAGATGTGGGCGTCAACTTAGTTTGGATTGAGGTTGACACGGCGATTTAAAAAATAATGGAGATGAATATAATGAAAGATAAAAGTATAGAAATTGATGAATGTATGGCGATTTTGTCGGAGATGATTCGAAGCCCGTTAACTGCTCGACGCGAAAAGATTGCTGCCCTTGATCGACTCGCTAAACTTCGCGGTTGGTATACGGCACATAAAACCCAAGATGTGGTTGAAGGACAAGGCGTTTTGAACTTTGAAAACTGGAGCGATGATGAACTTAAACAGTTCGTAGGGGTGAAGGCTACTTCAAATGATGGCTAAGATAACCCCTCAAATGATTGCAAGTTTGCGTCAACAAGCCCATCATGCGCTCGCACGACGAAATTTTCTCTATTTTGCTGAACACACGCGTCTGAGTTCTGCCCCTTACTTAATAGGATATCATACACGTTTAATCGCTCAAAAACTTCAAGAGGCTGTCGAAAAATATGTGCAAGGGGAGTCAACTAAACTGATTATAACTGTCCCGTTTCGTCATGGGAAAAGCGAACTATCGAGTCGCGCCTTTCCGCCCTATGTATTCGGCCATATTCCTGATGCCGAAATTATGTTGGTTTGTTACTCTGCGGCACTGGCAAGCGAGTTTAGTCGCGATGCCATGCAACGTATTCAGTCCGAAAATTATCGAAAAGTTTTTCCTCAGGTTCAGTTAGATGGCAAGTCGAAAGCGTTGACGCGTTGGGGAATTTTCAATTATCGCGGAAAATTCGCCCCCGTAGGGATCGGGGGGAGTATCACGGGAAAGGGAGCGGATGTGTTGATAGTAGATGATTACTTACGGAGTCGAAGTGAGGCAGAATCCGTGTTGATGCGTGATAAAATATGGAGTGCATTCACTAACGATTTACTCACGCGATTAGCGCCTGTTCATATTTGTATCATTGTTGCCACACGTTGGCATGAAGATGATCTGATTGGTCGTATTCTACTTGAACAATCTCAAAATTCAAATTTTCCCCAATTTGAACTTCTAAAGTTTCCTGCAAAATCGGAGAATTATGAAAGTTGTTATTTATTTCCAGAACGTTTTACCGCTGATTGGTACGAAAACCAGTTTGCCTCTTTGGGACAGTATGGCGCATCGGCCCTGTTGCAATGCGAACCGACGGCTCGCGGGGGCAATCTTTTAGTCACGGATAAAATGATATGGCACGATTCTTTGGATGAGTTTCCCGAAAATCTACGATATGTGCGATTTTGGGATTTGGCATCAAGCGAAAAAGAGCGCGTTAAAAATGATCCTGATTATACCGTGGGAACCAAACTTGCGGTCGGGATAATTGAGGGTAAAGAACACCTTTTTATTGCAGATGTTCAACGTGTTCGCGCAGAAGCGCCTGCAAGAAATCGACTCATCGTTTCAACCGCTCAAATGGATGGACGGGGCGTTCGTCAAGGGATTGAGGCCGTTGCAGGTTACAAAGATACATATACAATGATTAAAGAACTCTTAAAAGGGGTTTCCATCGTTGAAAAGGTGTCGGTTTCGGGCGACAAAGTTTCGCGCGCCTCTTATTTAGAACCGCTTTTTGACGCTGGGTTTGTGCATGTGTTACGCGCAACATGGAACAATGCATGGCTTGATGAACTCTCCGCTTTTCCGCTCGGGAAACACGATGATCAAGTCGATTCACTGGCTGGGGCGTATGCGATGTTGAATAAACCGGATGATTTCTTCTACGATTCTATTTAAATTTGACAAACGAATATATATGCTGTATATTATATTGTAAATTATTCAGAATTCTTAAAACGGAGACCTTATGAAAAATATCATTTTACTTTTTGCAGTTATCATTTCCCTTGTCGCCCTTTATTTTGTTTACGACGGTGCAGGTCAGCAAAAACAAGCCGATGCCACAAAGGCAGAACTCCTCTCAATTTACAATGAAGGGGTTTATTCTTCGTGTTTAGTATTGCCTCAAGATAGTGTTTCTTCTGTTTACATTGTTGATGCATGTTTGACAAAGCACTATCACCGTGGGGATAAATTAAAACTCCCTCAATCGCATTATTCAGGGATGGATGGCGTGTATATTTTGAAGTTGAGTGAAAAGTCAAAATATAAAATGGATGCCGACTCTGTTTATCATGTGGATGCGAACTACGATTGTAAGTGGTCGATTTCGCCCCGTCAGATGAATCCCGATTTCTTTGCGTTTCTTTCTGTGTTTGAAGTGGTGGCTCCTGAACGTTGCAAAGCGCTCTTTCCTGAGGGATTTAAAACCCCTGCGCATCATTAAGTCTAAGAGATCAGAAAATTTCTACAGTAATACATCTTCGGAATGAGGAAGTTGATAGAAAAAATCAACTATAATTTTTATAATTAGGAATGGTTATTATTTATTTATATTAAATTGAGATAAAAGGAATAAAATTTGCAATTTAAAATTCGATTGAAGTTGATTTTTAGCAAATGAGTATTATATTATCTATTACGCAAAAGTAACAGTCAAAAAACTATCTAACAGTAGTAAACCCTAAACCGACTAACCGAGGAATTCACATGAAAAAAATCACATTCCCAACAGAATGGGCCCCAAAAGTCGCTGAATTAGAAGCGTACATTGCGGGTTTGAATCTCTCTCCCGATGACGATCGCCGTCAAGGTTGTTTGATTCAAGTGTTACACAAAGCACAACACATTTTTGGTTACTTGCCACGCGAAGTGCAAGCGCTTGTTGCCGAAAAACTTTATCTCCAAGAAGCCGCTGTTTCTGGCGTTGTAAGCTTCTATAACTACTTTACAACAAAGCCTAAAGGCAAATATGTTGTGAACGTATGTATGGGAACAGCTTGCTATGTGAAAGGTGCAGATATTGTTCTTAAGGAATTCGAAAAACAACTCAATGTTACCGCTGGTGGCGATATTTCAGAAGATGGTTTATTCTCTGTTTGTGCGCTCCGTTGTGTGGGTGCATGTGGTCTCGCTCCTGTTTTAATGGTTAACGAAAAAGTTCACGGACGCGTTAAACCAGAAGATGTCAAAACAATTATTGCAGAATATAAGGAGAGAGGATAATGGATAAAATTACTTCTTATGACGCACTTAAAACTGCGTTTGATGCTTGCAAAAGCAAGTTGATTCTTCGTAACGAAATTACCCACGATCTTAAAGCGCCTAAAAAAGACGTTCTCGTTTGTGGGGGTACTGGATGTCAAGCTTCCAACTCACATCACCTTGCTGCTGATCTTCGCCGTATTCTCAAAGAATTCGGTAAAGAAAACGATGTTCAAGTGATTGAGACAGGTTGTTTTGGTTTCTGTGAAAAAGGACCCATTGTCAAAATTCTTCCTGATAACGTATTCTATGTTGAAGTTTCTGAAGATGCAGCCCGCGAAATCGTTGAAAAACACATCGTTGGTGGCGAACTTATTGAACGTCTTCTCTACATTGAGCCTACGCTCAAAGAACGCGTAACTGACTATGAAAAAATGTCTTTCTATGCGAAACAACAACGTATCTCTTTGCGTAACTGTGGTTTAATCAACCCTGAGTGCATCGAAGAATATATCGCAAACAAAGGTTACTTAGCTTTAGGTAAATGTTTGTTTGAAATGCAACCTGCTGATGTGGTTAAAACCATTACCGATGCGGGCCTTCGTGGTCGCGGAGGTGCAGGTTTTCCAACTGGGGTAAAATGGGGCATTGCTTCACGTTACTCCTCTAAAGACAAATTTATGATTTGTAATGCTGACGAAGGTGACCCTGGTGCATTTATGGACCGTTCCATCATGGAAGGTGACCCCAACAGCGTGATCGAAGCGATGACCATTGGTGCATACGCTATCGGTGCAAACAAAGGTTATGTTTATATCCGTGCTGAGTATCCCTTAGCCGTTAGCCGTTTAGAAACAGCGATTGCACAAGCTCGCGAAGCGGGTTTCCTTGGACAAAACATCATGGGTACAGATTTCTGTTTTGATATCGAAATCAAATTAGGTGCTGGTGCGTTCGTTTGTGGTGAAGAAACTGCGTTGATTCACTCTATCGAAGGTATGCGTGGTGAGCCTACTACTAAACCTCCTTTCCCAGCTGAAAGCGGTCTCTGGCAACAATCCAGTAACGTGAATAACGTTGAGACTTTTGCAAGCGTTCCCCAAATCATCTTAAACGGTGCTGAGTGGTTTGCTTCTATTGGTACAGAAGACTCCAAAGGGACTAAAGTATTTGCCCTTGCTGGTCAGGTTGATAACGTGGGATTGGTTGAAGTACCTATGGGGACAACACTCCGCGAAATTATCTTCGAAATCGGTGGTGGAATCCGTGGTGGAAAAGCTTTCAAAGCTGTTCAAACGGGTGGTCCTTCTGGGGGCTGTATCCCTGCATCACACCTTGATATTCCTATCGACTTTGCGAACTTAGCTAAAGTGGGTTCAATGATGGGTTCTGGGGGTATGATTGTATTGAGCGAAAAAGACTGTATGGTTAACATCGCTAAATTCTACCTTGAGTTTACAGTTGAAGAATCATGTGGTAAATGTACACCTTGCCGTATTGGTACACGTCGTATGCTCGAAATTCTCGAAAAAATCTGTGATGGTCAAGGGACCATGGAGATGCTCGAAGAGTTGAAAACATTGGGTGAAACCATTAAAGATACTGCGCTTTGTGGTTTAGGTCAAACTGCTCCTAACCCTGTTTTAAGTACCATGCACTACTTCATGGACGAATATCTCGCTCACATCCAAGACAAACGTTGTCCTGCTGGATCATGTTCTAAACTCTTTAAACTTGTGATTAACGAGAAATGTAAAGGGTGTACAGCATGTAAACGTGTTTGTCCTGTCAACGCTATTACAGGCGAAGTTAAACAACTTCACGTCATTGATCAAGAAAAATGTATCAAATGTCGTGTCTGTTTGGATACCTGTAAGTTTGGCGCAATTGTAAAAGCATAAGAGGTGAATTCCATGAATAGACTTAATGTAACAATCAACGGTCTCCAAATTGCCGTTCCTGCTGGCACCACCATTTTAGATGCTGCCAAAAAATTAAATATCAATATCCCAACGCTTTGTCATTGCAACATCTGTGGTTGTGACGAGCCTAACCAACCTGCTTCTTGCCGTATTTGTATGGTTGAAGTGAAAGGTCGTCGTAACCTTGCACCTGCTTGTGCGACACCTGTTATGGACAATATGGAAGTGGACACCAACTCAATGCGTACAATCAAAGCACGTCGTACCGTGCTTGAGTTGCTCTTGAGTGACCACCCACAAACATGTTTGACATGTGCTAAAAATACCAATTGTGAGCTCCAAACGCTCGCATCTGAATTTGGTATTGAAGAGATCAACTTCAAAGGTAAAGTCAACGTACTTCCTATTGATCGTTCAAGCCACTCCCTCCAACGCGACTTATCCAAATGTGTGATGTGCCGTCGTTGCGAAACGGTTTGTAACAAAGTTCAAACCGTTGGCACTTTAACGGGTTATGGCCGTGGTTTTGAAGCGAAAGTTGCGACTGCTAGCATGATGCCTTTAGCGGACACTTCATGTACATATTGTGGTCAGTGTGCTAACGTATGTCCTGTCGGTGCGATCACAGGTATTAGCTATGTTCGCGATGTTTGGACTGCTTTAAATGATCCGACCAAACATGTGATTGTTCAAACTGCTCCAGCTGTTCGCGTTGGTGTGGGTCAAGAATTTGGTTTCGAACCTGGTAAACCTATCACAGGTAAAATGGTTGCTGGATTAAAAGCGCTTGGTTTTGATGCTGTTTTTGATACAAACTTCGGGGCTGACCTCACCATTATGGAAGAAGCTAACGAAATTGTTTCACGCATTAAAGAAGGTAAAAATCTTCCAATTCTTACTTCATGCTGTCCAGGATGGATCAACTTCCTTGAGTTCCAATTCCCTGAACTCTTAAATATCCCTTCAACATGTAAATCTCCTCAACAAATGTTTGGTGCGATTGCTAAAACATACTATGCTAAAAAAATGGGTATTGAGCCTAAAGATTTAGTGGTAGTTTCTGTGATGCCATGTCAAGCCAAAAAATACGAAGCCGCACGCGAAGAGTTTTCACGTGATGGCGTTCGTGATGTCGACTACGTTGTCACAACACGTGAATTGGTTCGCATGTTCAACGAAGCGGGCGTTAATATCGCTAAACTTCCTGAAGCTCAATTTGATAGCCCATTGGGTGCATCAACAGGGGCTGCGGATATCTTCGGTGTTACTGGGGGTGTTCTTGAAGCAGCACTTCGTACGGCTTACAATATTATTACTGGTAAAGATCTCGAAGGTGATGCAATCAACTTCACTGCAGTTCGTGGTCTTGAAGGTATCAAAGAAGCAACGGTTAATATTGACGGCTTAGAGCTCAATGTTGCAGCGGCATCTGGTTTAGGTAATGCACGTAAGATTCTCGAAAAAATCAAACGTGGTGAAGCCAACTACCATGCTATTGAAATCATGGCATGTCCTGGTGGATGTATCAATGGTGGTGGACAACCCTTTACACAAAATGATCCTGAAATTTTGGTCAAACGTATGGAAGGTCTTTACGAAGAAGATCATACCGATCATCTCCGTCTTTCCCACGAAAACCCAGAGATTCAAACGCTTTATAAAGAGTTCTTGGGCGAACCTGGTGGACACCTCTCTCACGAGTTACTCCACACACATTATACTGAAAAATAATTTTCAATAGTGTATCTTTTCAACCGCTGTTTTCAATCCGAAAACAGCGGTTTTTTTTGAAAAAAATTTGTTTTTTTGGAAAGTGTGATATATTATAACGCGTGACGATTTTTTTCATTCG